>JACQYG010000225.1 GCA_016208345.1 Chloroflexota bacterium | reverse complement strand
CGGGAATTCTACCGGCCGCTGGTGGAGGATGACGCTGGTAGCGGTTAGCAGCTAGCAGCTAGCAGCTAGGAGCCCCGTGCTCCCTGCTAGCGGCTCCCTGCTCCCTGCTATTTGTATCTGCCCCACCCGCTCCAACCCGTCCCGGGCGATCATGAGCTGGGTCAGGATGTCCTGGCAACTCTCTCCTTGCTCCACCATGTGCTGCAGGCCTCGGACCTGTCCCTCGATGCGCTTCAGGCGGGGGATGAGTGTCTTGGTTTCCATGGTCACTCCAGAACGATGGCCTTCAGCGGGCAGCGAGCCACGCAGGCCGAGCACCCCCGGCAGCGGGACGTGTCCACCACGGGCTGGTCCTCGGCGTCCAGCTGGATTATGGCCCTCACCGGACAGTTCACCTTGACGAAGCACACCCCGTTGACGCACCGGTTGGGGTCGCACTTTCGCCAGTCGATGGTGGCCTGAGGCATGGGCTACATTTTCTCCTGTTGGGCTTGAGCCAAAGCCAGCATCTCCTCCAGATCCTCCATCTCTTGCAGCATGGCTGGTGGCACGGAGTGGGCTGGCAGACGCCTCACCAGCTCGTCGATTCGCCTCTTGAGTCGGTCGATGTCCAGGCCAAGGTCCATTGAAGCCTCCAAATCCCTTGACATACCGTACCCGGGTATGGTATCATAGCACAGCCGCTGCCTCCCGTCAAGGGGTTCATGCAATTTAAGGTGCGGTACTTGACAATGAGGTATAATATAGGCATGAAGAGGGGTGGAGGATGATGGCTGGCGAGAGCATGGAAGCCCTCATCGCCGAGTTCATCAACCAGCGGATTTGGGCTGTCGTAGGGGCCTCCAACGACCCCGAGAAATTCGGCCATAAGATATTCATAGCCCTGAAAGGGGCGGGGTACACGGTCTACCCGGTGAACCCCAAGGGTGGAGAGATCGCGGGGGATAAGGTCTCTCCGTCGTTGGCGGACCTGCCGGTGAAGCCTGCAGTGGTTGACATCGTGGTGCCCCCGGCAGTGGCTGAAGAGATAGCCCGCGAGTGCGCTGAACTGGGTCTCCTGCGGGTGTGGCTGCAGCCCGGCGCCGAGTCCCAGGCGGCCATTCGCTATTGCCAGGAAAACGGCATCGAAGTCGTGCACGGCGACTGCGCCATGCGACGCCGTCGAAGGTGGGATTAGGCAGCCTTTGAGATGCTATCTTGGGAGGTGCTATCATGCCGTTACTAAAAGATAAAGATCGCGAGTATTTGAAGGGAGAATTCACCAGGCGGCTCACCTCGCCGGTGAAGCTCCTGTTCTTCACCCAAACTTTGGAGTGTTCCACCTGTGAGCTGGCCCGCCAGATCTACGAGGAGGTAGCCTCGCTCTCGGACCAGATCAGCCTCACCAAATACAACTTCGTTGTGGACAAGGAGCAAGTGGACAAGTACAGAGTAGACAAGATCCCGGCCCTGGTGGTGGAAGGGGCCAAGGACTACGGCATCCGCTTCTATGGCCTGCCCTCCGGCTACGAGTTCACCTCGCTGATCGAAGACATCTTCGACGTGGCGGCCGGCTCCACCAGGCTGGCCGAGGAGACCAAGGAGGCCCTGGCCAGGTTGACCCAGCCGGTACACCTCCAGGTCTTCGTTACGCCCACCTGACCGTACTGCCCGTCAGCCGTGCGGCTGGCCCATCAGATGGCCCTGGAGAGCGACCTGGTGACCGCCGACATGGTGGAGATCCAGGAATTCCCGTACCTGGGCAACAAGTATAACGTCTACGGCGTCCCTAAGACCGTGGCCAACGAGACCGTGCACCTCGAGGGCGCGGTGCCCGAGCCAAAGTTCCTGGAGGCAGTCTTAAAGGCTGGTTCAACAGTAAATGCTTGATCTTAACCTGTCCCTGGCTTCCCTGGGCGAAACCAAGGAAGGAATGGTCTACGCCACCCTGATCATCGGCGGTGGACCCGGCGGGCTCACCGCCGGGCTCTATGCTGCCCGGGCCGGGCTTAGCGTGGCGCTCCTGGAGAAGGGCTTGCCGGGGGGCCAGATCTCCACCACCTTTCGCGTGGAGAATTACCCCGGCTTCCCCGAGGGGATCGGGGGCCCGGAGTTGGGCTCGGTCATCGAACAGCAGGCGGCGCACTTCGGCGTCCAGATCGTGCTGACCGAGGTCACCGGCGTAGAGCTGGGAGGGCAGATAAAGCTGGTCGGGGCCACCAACGGCGATTACCGCGGCCGGACGGTCATCGTGGCCACCGGCGCCAACCCGGCCGCCCTGAACGTGCCAGGCGAGGAGCAACTGAGAGGCAGGGGGGTGTCCTACTGTGCCACCTGCGACGGCGCCTTTTTCCGGGGCAAGGACGTGGCGGTGGTGGGGGGCGGCGATGCCGCCGTGGAGGAGGCCCTTTTCCTGACCCGCTTGGCCCGCAAGGTCACCATCGTACACCGGCGCGATGCTCTCCGGGCGACCAAGGTGGCCCAGGATCGGGCCTTTGCGGACCCTAAAATCGAGTTCCGGTGGGACACGGTGGTGGACGAGATCCTCGGTCAGGATGAGGTGCGTGGCCTGGCCCTCCACAACGTGAAAACGGGTGCCAGGAGCGAGCTGGCCGTGGAGGGGGTGTTTATCTACGTGGGAATGAGGCCGAACACCCAATTCCTGGGCGGACAACTGGCCCTGGACGCCCAGGGCTACATAATCACCAACGAGGAGATGGAGACCAACGTCCCCGGCGTCTTTGCCGTAGGAGACGTGCGCCGCAAACGCCTGCGACAGGTGGTGACGGCGGTAGCCGATGGAGCCATCGCGGCCACGGCCGCCGACGCCTACCTGCGCGGCGATGCCAACATGAGCGGTGTAGCCGCGAGCATTAATGAGGTGCCGGATGGCGGAAGCTGAGGCCAAGGCCGTTCAGGCCAGGTGGGTGGATGGCCAGCGTTTCGTGGGGGTTGATT
Source organism: Chloroflexota bacterium (assembly GCA_016208345.1). Classification (GTDB taxonomy): domain Bacteria; phylum Chloroflexota; class DTOL01; order DTOL01; family JACQYG01; genus JACQYG01. The sequence goes on along the minus strand of JACQYG010000225.1, from coordinate 502 downwards.
CCAACGGCCACTCTTTGGTCATGGGGGCCATTCGGAAAACAAGTATTGCTCTGTGGCGGCCAACGTTTCCGGCGTGGCCCGGCTTTCGAGCTATTGTCGCATAGAGGAGGCATAGCAAATGGATTTCCATTATACGGTAACCGCCCGAAAGGACTTTGACTCGGCGGTGGCAGCGGTGGAGGCAGCAGTAACCGCTAACGGCTTCCGGGTCCTGCACGTCCACGATATACAGGCCACATTCAAAGACAGAGGCGTTGAACACGATCCTTACAAGATCGTGGAGGTTTGTAACGTTGGATTTGCCAAGCAGGCCCTGGAGAGCGGCCTATTGGTAGGACTGATGATGCCCTGCAAGATCAACGTGTACCTTGAAAAGGGCCAGACCAAGATCAGCCTCTTCCTGCCTAGCTCGGTGGCAAGCTTCTTTCCGCAGGCCGGCCTGGAAGGCCTGGCGGGAGAGATGGAGGCCGTCCTGAAACGGGCCGTGGACACGGCGGCAGCT
>JACQYG010000224.1 GCA_016208345.1 Chloroflexota bacterium | reverse complement strand
GGCATGGCTGTCCCTGTCTTGCGTACCAATGGCGGTGCCCGCACCCGCGCCGGCATTATCTGCAACCTCACCCCCGGCGTCCCGGCTTCGGACTCGGAGTCCGATGTGGCCGCCGCCCGCCGTTGGGACGGCTACTTCAACCGCTGGTTTCTCGATCCGCTGGCCGGGCGGGGCTATCCGGAGGACATGCTGGCCTATTACGGCCAAGCCGCGCCGGCGATTCAACCTGACGACCTCGACCGGATCGCCATCCCGCTGGATTTCTTCGGCCTCAACTACTACTTCCGCGCCGTCGTCAGCGATGACCCAACCGCGCCCATGCCACACACGCGCCAGCACCGGGTTAAGGGTGCACAATACTCCGCCATGAACTGGGAGATCTACCCCGATGGCCTCTTCGAACTACTCCTCCGCTTGAGCCACGACTATCATTTTCCCGCTATCTACATCACCGAGAACGGGGCGGCCTTCGACGACACCCTCTTGGCCGACGGGCAAGTGCACGACCCGGAGCGGACGAGTTTTCTGCATGCCCACCTTGCGGCGGCCCCCCGCGCCCTCGCGGTCGGCACGCCGCTCGCCGGCTATTTTGTCTGGTCTCTACTTGATAACTTCGAATGGGCCCACGGCTATTCCAAACGCTTCGGCTTGGTGTACGTGGACTACCCGACGCAGCGGCGCATCGTCAAAGACAGCGGCCACTGGTACGCCGCGCTGATCGCGGCCGACACACTGTGAAGTTTGGCTTGCGCCGCGTGGCGTGTCACAATCATGCTGCCCTAGTCGAATCGCGCTTTTTTGTTTCCCACTCATAATTTGCCCGATACCCTCGCCGCGTGGATTCCGCTATGCTGGGGATAGAATCTTGACCTAACATTCCATCCCTCGCGCTGACATTTGGTTATGTACGAAGTATGATTCAATCGTATGTCTTTTCGGGGACGATTACTATGACGTGCGTTTTGCTTATCTATCGTAATCCGCTGTTTGCACACTCGATCCGCACCACGCTCCGCACGCGTCATGGTGCCTGGCGTGTCGTCGCGATGCGCATGGATGAAACCGCGATGCACATCTGGCCCGGCGTGTGGCAGCTAGTCGAGCGCACACCGGATCTGATTGACCTGGAACGGCTCTCGCAAGCAGCGCCGCGCCCTCGAACGCGCGATGACCGTGATGATGATCATCATCCCCGTGGCGGTTTCCGTACACACAGTGGTCTCGTGGATTTTTGCCATGACGCTGCGCGTTCCGTTCAATAGCACCATCTTCGGCGCGTTCTTTGTGGCGGGCGCGATCTTCTCCATCAATTCCGCGATCATCGTGCTGATGGCGGTGCTGCGCTGGCTTGCATCTTGAAGAGTACATCACGCAGACGCAGTTTGTATATCTGGCTAACTGCTTACCGCGCTGGCAATGATCTACGCACTTTTGCATTGCGCGCCTTGTGCAGATGTGCGATAATTCATCTCGCCATGTCCAGAATCTTGATAGAGAGGCCTCGAGTTGTGGTCGCCCTGAGCGGTGGTGTGGATAGTGCCGCCGCCGCTGCGCTTCTGGTGGAGCAGGGCTACGAGGTCATCGGGATCATGCTCCGCCTCTGGGCTGATGAGGCCCGGGGCTGCGCTAGGGAGAACCGCTGCTGTTCTCCGGAGGCGGTGGAGGACGCCCGGCGGGTTTGCCAGGTGTTAAACATCCCCTTCTATTTGCTCAATGCCGAGCAACCTTTTAAAGAGATAGTGGTAGACTACTTTGTTGCCGAATACTCCCAGTGCCGTACGCCCAATCCCTGCATCGTTTGCAATCTGCGGGTCAAGTTCGGTTACCTCTTGGAGCGCGCCCTAAGCCTGGATGCCCAATACCTGGCCACGGGCCACTACGCCCGTGTGGACAAACATGGAGAGACCTACCGGCTCCTCCGGGGCGCAGACGCCCAGAAAGACCAATCCTATGTCCTCTATGCGCTGGGCCAGGATAAGCTGCGGCACGCGTTCTTCCCCTTGGGGAACCTGACCAAAGCGGAGGCTCGCGCCACCGCAGTCTCCCACGGCTTGCCGGTGGCCGGCAAAGCCGAGAGCCAGGAGATCTGCTTCCTGCCCGATGGGGACTACCGCCAGTTCCTCACGCGTTGGGCACCGTTGGCCGGCCGGCCAGGGCCCATCGTAGACACCGCCGGCCGGGTCGTTGGCCAACACCGTGGCTTGCCTTTCTACACCATCGGCCAACGCCATGGCCTGGGAATCGCCAATCCGAAGCCTTTGTACGTAGTGGCTATGAACCCAGGTAACAACGAGCTGGTGGTGGGCCCGGCCGACGAGGTCTGGCAGGGAGAGCTTATGGCTGGAGGTGTAAGCTGGGTTAGCGGAAAGCATCCGGATACCCCAGCCAGGATCACCGCCAAGACCCGCTACCGATCTCCAGAGAGCCCGGCTACACTGTTCGTCCTGGGCGGCGGCCAAGCGGGGGTCGTGTTCGACCAGCCCCAACGGGCCATTACCCCGGGGCAGGCGGTGGTGTTCTACCAGGGTGAAGAGGTCCTGGGAGGAGGCACGATTGAAAGAGCCGCGGCCTGAGGTCGAGATGACCAAACAAACGATAATCAAAGACGATGGGCGCTATCTCATCTATTTCCGGTTCGTCGGCCCGCCGGTTCGCCAATCAGCCGATTTGCCCGCCGCTAAGCCCGATGGCACTGGCCGCCCAACGGGGTTGGGCGGCTATCCCCAAGGTGATAGCTCCCGCCCAGATTAGCCCGTCGTAAGGGAAAAGGCGGATCCGGTGTGCCTGGGGCTGGGCCCCAGGCCTACGATCAAGCCTCATTGTAGTGCCCGCAAGCAGACATCGTAGCAATTGATTTCCCTTCAGGAGAACTCAAAGTGTCGGAACTGAGATGGAACCCTGTCCTTCAGGAATGGGTGGCCACCGCCACGCAGCGCCAGGAGCGAACCCACCTCCCTCCCCCCGATTACTGCCCTCTCTGCGCCACGCAACCGGGCGGCTTTCCCACCGAGGTCCCGGCGCCAGACTACGAGATCGTGGTGTTTGAGAACAAGTTCCCTACCTTTCGGCGCACCCCACCGCCGCCCGCTGTCCAGGGTTCCTCGTTGTACCAGGTGCTGCCGGCCCAGGGCATTTGCGAGGTGGTCCTGTACTCGCCCCAGCACCGGGGCACGCTCACGGACCGCACGGTCCCGGAGATCCGGCGTCTGGTGGAGGTGTGGGAGGATCGCTACCGGGAACTGGGATCACATAGTTATGTGAAGTACGTCTTCATCTTCGAGAACAAGGGCGAGGCCATCGGAGTCACCCTTTCGCATCCCCATGGACAGATCTATGGATTCCCGTTTATCCCGCCAATCATTCAACGGGAACTGGTCTCATGCCAGGATCACCAGGCGAAGACTGGTCGCTGCCTCTATTGCGACATCCTGGATGAGGAGCGCTCGGACGGACGGCGTGTGATAGCCGAAAACGCCTCCTTCCTGGCATTCGTCCCGTTCTTCGCCCGCTGGCCCTATGAAACCCATCTGGTGAGCAAGGCCCATCGGCTCTGCCTGAGCGAACTCGCCAATTCCGAGAGATGGGAATTGGCTGAGATCTTGAAGACCCTGCTCCTCAAGTTCGATAGTCTTTGGGGACTCTCCATGCCCTACATGATGGTCATGCACCAGAGGCCCACCGATGGCCTGGAACACGAGTACTATCACTTTCATATTGAGTTCTATCCGCCCCCCCGCACCCGGGACAAGCTCAAGTATCTGGCCGGGTGTGAGTCAGGGGCGGGCACCTTCATCAACGATACCCTGGCCGAGGAGAAGGCAGCCGAGCTCCGACGGGCAGCGCCCAGGACCTGACATGGACCAAGAGAGACGCAGACTCATCGCCGAAAAGTTCACGGAGCTCTGGGGCGTTCCTCCCTCGGTCATGGCCAGGGGGCCTGGCCGGGTGAACCTCATCGGCGAACATACCGACTACAACGATGGCTTTGTCCTCCCCGTGGCTATTGACCTCGACGTGGTCGTCGCGGCAAGGCCGCGCCGGGACCGCCAGGTCAACCTGTACTCCCTGAACTTCCACCAGGCCAGCGCGTTTAACCTGGACGCCATCGCGCGCGACAGCGATTGTCCGTGGAGCAACTACGTGCGGGGAGTGGCCCTGGTTCTAGAGAAAGCGGGTTTCACGCTTAGAGGGATGGAGGCGGTGATCCAGGGGACGGTGCCCGTCGGCGCCGGCCTCTCCTCCTCGGCGGCCATTGAGCTGGCGACCGCCTCTGCCTTCCAAGCGATAAGTGGGTTCGAGCTGGATGACCGGCGCACGGCGCTCCTGTGCCGGCAGGCCGAGAACGAGTTCGTGGGGATGCAGTGCGGGATCATGGACCAACTTGCCGGTGCCCTGGGTCAGGAAGGCCACGCCTTGCTTATAGACTGTCGGGACCTGTCTTGCCAGCCGGTGCCGTGGCCCTCGGATCTGGGCATAGTCGTCTGCGACACGATGAAGCGGCGCGACGGATCTGGGCATAGTCGTCTGCGACACGATGAAGCGCCGCGAACTGGTGAACTATGCCTATAACCGGCGGCGGTTGGAATGTGAGCGGGCGGTGTGGCTTCTGGCCCGGTATGTGCCGGGCATAACATCTCTGCGAGACGTGTCGCCAGAGGTTCTGGATCGCTACGGTCACCGCCTGCCAGAGGCGGTACGCCGCCGCGCCAAGCACGTGCTGTCCGAAAACCAGCGAGTCCTGGAGGCGGTGGTGGCTTTACGGCAGGCGGACGAGGAAACATTCGGCCGACTTTTGGATGAATCTCACTCCAGCCTCCGTCACGACTACCAGGTAAGCTGCCACGAACTGGACCTGATGGTCCACCTGGCTCGAAGCCTTCCAGGCTGCCTGGGAGCCCGGATGACCGGCGCGGGATTCGGCGGCTGCACGGTGAATGTGGTCAAGGTAGATGCTGTCCCCGCGTTCGTGCCGGCAATACAGGACGGATATTTTTCTGTCACTGGGATTGTCCCACAGGTCTTCATGTGCCGGCCTGGCACCGGTGCGTCCAGGCTACCTTAAGCCGAACGAGCGACCGGTCCGCCCTTCTTAAATCTTAAATGAAATGACCTTGACAGCCGGGCTGCTGATGCTATAATTAATCAAAATATCCCTTTCGAATGAGCCACTTGCCGACAAAGGAGGCCAGCATGAGCCAGCCAGCCAACCTGGCCATCCAGAGCGGACCGGCTGCCGGGGCAAGCTTCCCTCTGGCCAAGCCCTACATTGCCATTGGTCGGGACCCCAGCAATGACCTCGTGCTCCAGGATTCCCAGGCCTCCCGAATGCATGCGGAACTTTCAATGCAAGGCGACGTGTGGATCATTGCCGACCGGGGCTCATCCAACGGCACCTTCGTCAATGGCAAGAGAATCACCGAACCCCAGGCCCTTTTGCCTGGAGATACCATCCTGATCGGCGCAACAACCATCCAGTTCCGGCAAGGAGCCATAGCCGACGTCACTGCCCCCTCTGGCTTCGGCCCCCTCGCCGGCGTCACCGCGGAGCCCAGGGCCGCCGGGTGGCAGCCCACCCCAGGCGTGGAGGCCAAACGAGGCGGCGTGCCGGCTTGGGTCTGGGGGGCGGGCCTGGCGGGCGTCCTGCTCCTGGGTGTAGTGATCTGTGTCTTCGGTGGCCTGGGCGGGCTCTTCATAATCGGCGGCAAGGACTCCGGCAAGACCCCCACCTCGGCCGTGGCCAGTGTTACCGCGGTTTCGCCGACGCCAGCGCCCTCTGTGTCCTCCGCCCTGCGTACGGCCTTGGCCGCAGCGGTGTTGATCTTGACGCCGGACGAGTCTGGTAAACCGGTGGGATCGGGGTCGGGGTCAATCATCACGCCTCAAGGCCACATCCTCACCAATTTCCACGTGGTGGGCGACCCCGACACCGGGAAGCTGGAGAACAGCAAGGGCCTCGCTTTCATCGGGCTCACCCCTGCCGACACCGGTGCCAGGCCGAAGATCGAATACCTGGCCAAGGTCATCAAGTTCGACCGCAGCCTGGATCTGGCTCTCCTGCGTATCGTTGCCCTTAAAGACGGAGGTGTACTGCCCTCGGACTTGAAACTACCCACTATTTCTGTTGGCGATTCGGACAAGGTGCAGATCGGCGACGAGCTGACGGTGATCGGCTATCCCGGGCTGGGCGAGGACACGGTGACGCTCACCCGCGGCTCGGTCTCCGGGTTCCTGGAGGATGCGGAGAGGCTGGGACGGTGGATCAAGACCGACAGCGAGATCAACCCGGGCAATAGCGGTGGGATGGCCATAAACAAGGCCGGCGAGCTGGTTGGCATCCCCAGCCGGGTCCAGTGGAGCGCCAAGGGTGCCCCGGGCAAACTGGGCAAGATCCGGCCGATCAACTTCGCTGGCCCCCTGGTAGCCTACGCCAAGAAGGATGCCGATCAACCGGTGAACTTCTCATTC
>JACQYG010000223.1 GCA_016208345.1 Chloroflexota bacterium | reverse complement strand
GCCCAGGCGGCCCGCCTGGCCTCGGAGGAAGCCGAGCCGCGCAGCAGTGTGCTCCGGGGCTCCCGGGAGTACCGCAAGGAGATGGTGACGGTCTTTGTGCGCCGTGCCCTGGAGCGGGCCTCGGCGAAGTGGCTGTAAAGTCCCTCTTTTGTAGCCTTTACCCTGGAGGTACTCATGCAACCATTGGTGATGAAGCTGAACGGGCAGGATGTAACCCTGCAGATCGACCCATCTACGATGCTGGTGGACGTACTGCGAGACGAGCTGCACCTCACTGGCACCAAGGTGGGCTGCAACGAGGGGGAATGCGGGGCCTGCACGGTTCTGGTGGATGGCCTGGCGGTGGACTCGTGTCTCTTCCCGGCGTTGAAGGCGGACCACCGGGAGGTGACTACCATCGAGGGCCTGGCTTTCGACGATGAGCTCCATCCCCTGCAACAGGCCTTCATTGAAGTTGGCGCGGTCCAATGTGGCTTTTGCACCCCAGGCATGATCATGGCGGCCAAGGCCCTGTTGGACGAAAACCCGTCTCCTGATGAGGATGAGATCAAGCTGGCCATATCCGGCACCCTCTGCCGTTGCACCGGGTACACCAAGATCGTGGCGGCGGTGCGTGCAGCGGCCTTGAAGGGAGGGAAGTGACCATGCCTATGGGATATGTCGGTAAACGCATCGCCAGGGTTGACTCTCCGGATAAGGTGACTGGCAAGAGCATATTCCCGGCGGACCTGTATTTCGACGGCATGCTCCATGCCAAGGTGCTGTGGAGCGAATATCCCCACGCCAGGATACTGGGCATCGACGCCAGCGCAGCCAGGGCCTACCCGGGCGTGGTGGCCGTGCTCACCGCCGAGGACGTCCCGGTTAACGAATACGGCATCAACATCATGGACCAGAGGGTGTTGGCCCAGGACAAGGTGCGCTCGGTGGGCGACCCGGTGGCCCTGGTCATTGCCGAGAGCGAGAGGACCGCCGGGGCCGCTCGCCGGCTCATCGTGGTCGAGTATCAAGAGCTCCCGGGCGTTTTCGATCCCCGGGAGGCCATGGCGCCCGGAGCGCCATTGGTCCACGAGGAGAAAGGCACCAACGTCTTGAAGCACTTCTTTGTGCGCAAGGGAGATGTGGCGGCAGGCTTCGCCCAGGCCGACGTAATCGTGGAGGGATATTACCATACCCCTCACCAGGAACATGCCTACCTGCAACCCGAAGCAGGGGTCGGCCTCATCGACGAGCAGGGTAGGGTGACGGTATACGTGGCCGCCCAATGGCCCCACGACGACGTGCACCAGATAGCCCATGCCTTGAACCTGCCAGAGACCCAGGTGCGCGAGTGCGTAACCGCCATCGGTGGGGCCTTTGGCGGCCGAGAAGACATCTCCTTGCAGATCCTGGTGGCCCTGGGTGCCTACAAGACCAGACGTCCAGTGAAACTGGTCTACACCAGGGAAGAATCGATCCGAGGCCACGGAAAGCGACACCCGTTTTTCATGCGTCACCGAACTGGCGCTACCAGGGATGGCCTGCTGGTGGCAGCGGAGATCGAGCTCATCTCCGACGCTGGCGCCTACGCCTCCACCAGCATCCCGGTCCTGGCCAACGCCACCAGCTTTGCCGCCGGGCCATATCAGATACCCAACGTCAGCATCGATACCTATACCGTTTATACCAACAACCTGGTCACCATGGCCATGCGGGGCTTCGGCTCCACCCAGCCTCCCATCGGCTACGAGTCACAGATGGACAAGCTGGCAGAGAGGCTGGGCCTGGACCCGGTGGAGTTTCGGGCCAGGAATGTCCTGGTGAATGGCTCTATTGCTCCCACCGGCTGTGTGATGGAACACGGCGTAGGGATGAAAGAAGCCCTGGAGCGGGCGGCCCAGGCCGCTGGCTGGCAGAGGAAGAGCAGCACCTGGACCAGGCCTCAAATTGCTCAGCCGAAGGAGCCCAATAAGCGGCTGGGCCTGGGGGTCGCCTGCTCCTGGAAGAACGTCGGCTACAGCTTCGGCTTCGACGACAAAGCCGGGGCACGGGTGGAGCTTTACCTGGGCCGGGGTGGGGCCATCGAACGGGCCGTGGTGAAGATCGGCGCCTCCGACGTGGGCCAGGGTGTGGAGACGGCCCTGGCCCAGATCGCCGCTGAGACGTTACAGGTCCCCATAGACCGGATCGAGATGATGTTGAGCGATACCGCCGTGGTGCCCAATGCTGGCAGCTCCTCGGCCTCGCGGCACGTCTTCATGTCCGGGAGCGCCGTGCAGCGGGCCTGTCAGGAAGCCCTGGGGAGGCTCGGGGGCCAGGAGGCGGGGGCTGGACAGTCGGTTGTGGCGGAGTATATCTTCCGGGGCCGGGAGGCTCATCCCACGACCAACTTCGATCCGGTCACCGGGCTCTGTGACCCTCACATCAGCTACGGCTACGTGGCCGACGTGGCCCTGGTCCAGGTGGACACCGAGACCGGTCAGGCGGAATTGGTCAAGATGTGGGCGGCCCAGGATGTGGGGAGGGCCATCAACCCCACGATGATCGAAGGGCAGGTGGATGGTGGCGTGCTCATGGGCCAGGGGTATGCGCTCCTGGAGGAATGGATCCAGGAGAGGGGCTACATCAAGACCCGCAACTTCACCGAGTACCTGATCCCCACGGTGCTGGATGTGCCCAAGGAGATCGTGCCCATTATCGTGGAGGTGCCCGACCACGGAGGGCCCTTCGGCGCCAAGGGCGTTGGCGAGATGACCACCATCGGGGTGGCCCCGGCCATCCTGAATGCTATCCACGACGCCACCGGGGTGTGGATCGAGGAATTGCCCGCCAGCGCGGAGAGGATCCACCAGGCCCTGAAGAAAAAGGCCGGAAAGTGAGAGAACCAATGGTGCTGGGGGAATCCAGGCTTAGGCGCGGTGCCAGGGGGACGGCACAGCGATGACGACGCTCCTGGTGCAGCACGCCGACGTTCTCTTGACGATGGATGCTGGGCGCAGGGTGATCCGCGACGGCGGCATCTATGGCACAGCGATGACGACGCTCCTGGTGAAGCACGCCGACGTTCTCTTGACGATGGATGCTGGGCGCAGGGTGATCCGCGACGGCGGCATCTATGTGCGCGAAAACGTCATCGAGCAGGTGGGGCCGACGTGGCAGTTGCCCGCTACGGCTGACCGAGTCATCGATGCCTCGGGCATGATCATTTTGCCGGGCCTGGTGAACACGCATCATCACCTGTATCAGACGCTAACCCGCAATATCCCTGCTGTCCAGGATGCCGAGCTCTTCGATTGGCTGAAGGTGCTGTATCGGGTCTGGGGGGAGCTCACCGAGGAGGGGGTCTACTGGAGCGCCAGGGTGGGGCTGGCGGAGCTCCTGTTATCCGGCTGCACCACCTCGAGCGATCACCTTTACCTCTACCCCAACGATTGTGCTATAGATGTCGAGATCAAAGCCGCCCAGGAATTGGGCATTCGCTTTCAGCCCTGCCGTGGCTCCATGTCCCTGGGGACCTCCAGGGGCGGCCTGCCGCCGGACAGCTTGGTGGAAGGCGAAGAGGAGATCCTGGCGGACTGCGAGAGGGTCATTTCCCGCTACCACGACCCCGAGCCCCGTGCCATGTGCCGCATCGTCCTGGCCCCCTGCTCGCCCTTTTCGGTGACGCCGGAGCTGATGAGGGAGACTCGCACCATGGCCCAGCGCCATGGGGTGTACTGCCATACCCATCTGGCCGAAACCAGGGACGAGGAGGAGTTCTGCCGGGAGAAGTTCGGCTGCCGGCCATTGTCCTATGCCCAGCGGCTGGGCTGGCTGGGCGAAGACGTCTGGTTTGCCCACGCCGTTCACCTGAACGACGACGAGGTGAAGCTATTGGCGGAGACCAGGAGCGGCGTAGCCCATTGTCCCACCTCCAACATGCGCCTGGGCAGCGGCATTGCCCCGGTACGCGATATGGTTGAGGCCGGGGTCAAGGTGGGCCTGGCGGTGGACGGCAGTGCCAGCAACGACTCGTCGCACATGCTGGCGGAGGTGCGCCAGGCTATGCTCTTGCAGCGCATCCGCTACGGAGCGGCGGGGTTTTCGGCCACTCAGGCCTTGGAGGCCGCCACCCTGGGAGGCGCAGCGGTGCTGGGACGAGATGACATCGGGTCTCTGGAGCCCGGCAAGGCGGCGGACTTCGTGGCCTTCCGCCTGGATTGCCTGGACTACGCCGGGGCCCTCCACGACCCGGTGGCGGCCCTGGTCTTCTGCGCGCCGCAGAAAGTGGACCTGTCGGTGATCGATGGCCGGGTGGTGGTCCAGGACGGTGCGGTGTCTGGCCTTGACATAAGGGAGGCGCTCTCGGCTCAGAACCAGATCGCCAAGGAGATGGTTATCCGCGCGGAGAGATCGTCGGGCCTTTCCTTTGACAGAATCGGGGGTTTGGTGTAACATATCTCCAGAAACCGGTTTGGTTTAGCCTCCGGTCCAACGGCGCGGTTTTTGCGGATCTCCATTTCTGGCGCACTTCCACCCGGGAGGAAGCCGATGGCCAAATCGCGATCGGTCCTGATTATGGACTGCCTCAAGGGCCTTCAGATGAGCACCCCGGACCTGGAAGGCTCAGCGCTGGTACACAATAGCGGGCTGATCATCGCCTCGACGCTGCCGGCGGAGATCGGGGAGGACAGGGTGGCGGCCATGTCGGCGGCTCTCCTGGCCCTGGACGAGCGAATTTCCGAGGAGCTGGCTCGGGGTTCCCTGGACCAGGTTTTCATCAAAAGCAATCATGGGTACATCTTCATGATCTCGGTGGGAGCCGAGGCGGTGCTTACCACCCTGGTCCGGGAGCAAGCCATGGTGGGGCTGGTGCTGATCTGCATGAGGCAAGCAGCGGCCCAGTTGCGCCGATACGTGTGACCGTAACACCGCCAGGGTAGTTGGCCGGCTGCCGTATTGGCCGCATCTCGATCCTGGGGCTGAAGGAGAGATTTTGGAGCTGAGGCTAAATGAATCGGATCGGGAGGCAATGGTCGCGTTCTTGCGCGACCTGATCCGAATTCCCAGCACCTCCACCAACGAAGGCAAAGTGGTGGAGCGCACCGCCGCAGAGATGCGGCGTCTTGGTTTTCATGGGGGAATAAACTTTTGATGGGCATTACTATTATTGGCCTGGGGCCTGGCGATTATAACCTGATCACCCTGGAGGCCCAGGAGGTCTTGAACCATAGCTCCGAGGTGTGGGTTCGTACGGCGCATCACCCCACGGTGGGTAGCTTGCTGGGGGCTCTTGACATACATTCCTTCGATGCCTGGTATGAGCAGAAACCGAGTTTCGCCGAGGTCTATGAGGCGGTGGCGACGGAGGTGGTGAGGCTGGGTCAACGGCCTCAGGGTGTGGTCTACGCCGTACCCGGCCACCCGCTGGTGGGCGAGGCCTCGGTGCTCCGGGTGCTTCAACTGGCGCGGGAGAAAGGCATGGGGGTCCGGATCGTTCCCGGCCTCAGCTTCGTGGAACCCGTCTGCACCCTGCTTGGGGTTGATCCCCTGGAAAATGGCCTCCAGGTGCTGGATGCCATGACCCTGGAGCCCCGGTCGGCCTTCGACCCGGTCCCGCCGTTCGATCCCCTACGCCCGCTCCTCATCTCCCAGCTCTACAGCCGGCGGGTGGCCTCTATGGTCAAGCTCTCGCTCGCGGATTTCTACCTCGATGACCACCTGGTGGTGCTCGTGAGCAAAGCGGGGGTGACAGGCCAGGAGAGCGTCCGCAGGGTGTGCCTTTACGAATTGGATCGGCAGGACGACATCGGCCACCTCACCAGCCTATACGTGCCGCCGCTGGAAGCGGTGAAGGGCCTGCGCACCTTCTCCGCCATCGCCCACATCGTAGCCCGGCTGCGGGCCCCCGGTGGATGTCCCTGGGACCGGGAGCAGAGCCACCAGACTCTCAAGCGCAATCTATTGCAGGAGTCCTATGAGGTGCTGGAGGCCCTGGACACCGGCGACATGGTAAAGCTGGAGGAGGAGCTGGGAGACCTGCTGATGCAGGTGGTGCTCCACGCCCAGATCGCCGCCGAGGAGGGTGACTTCACCATTGCCGATGTGATCCAGGGAATCTCCAAGAAGCTCATCCGCCGCCACCCGCACGTTTTCGCCGATCTGGAGGTCAAAGACTCCAGCGAAGTCCTTCGCAACTGGGAACGCATCAAGAAAGGCGAGCGCGAGAACAACGGGCTGGAGGAAAAGGGCGACTCCCTTCTTTCGTCCATTCCAAAACAGCTTCCGGCCCTGGCATACTCCCAGGATATGCAGGCCAGAGTGGCCCGTGTGGGCTTTGACTGGAAGGATGTGGAGGGTGTCCTGGGG
>JACQYG010000222.1 GCA_016208345.1 Chloroflexota bacterium | reverse complement strand
GGTTGGTGGAGATTGGGGTGATCATGATCATCTGCTTGGCGTTGGCGTATTCTGACACGGGGATCGACACCTTGGAGGTGACCGAGCCGACAAAGAACTTTACGCCCTTGTTGGTCAGCATCGTTTTCACGCCCAATAGACCGGCGTCGGGAACGTTCTTGTCATCCTCCACCACGAGAGTCGCTGGACGCCCCAGGACACCGCCTTTGCCGTTCCACTGTTTGACCGCCATGTTCACGCCGCTCAGCACCGCCTTGCCCCAGGGGGCGACTTCGCCGCTCAAGGGCGCCAGGACACCGATCTGCAGGGCCTCGCGGGGTGCAGCGGTGGGCTCGAGCTTGGCTGTGGGTTCGGGCTTGGCCGTGGGCTCGGGAAGGGTCGGTTTGGCGATCGCGGGGGGTTGGGTGGGGAGGGGCGTCTCGGTGGTCTTGGGTGCCACCAGGGCGATCAGGCTGCCGCCCAGGGGGCTGGCCAGCAGGCCCAGGGCAACCACGGCCAGGATCGCCCCGCCCGCCAGGGGGATGATCCATGCTGGAAACCGGCGAGCCGCCGGAGGAATGGTGACTTCTGGAGCAACAGCCTTCGGCTGGGCTGCGGTCGGGGCAAACGAAGGCATCTGGGGGTAGGGCGGCATGGCGGCGATCTCAAACTCCCCGCGTTCCGTCGGGGGGGCCACCTCTGGGACCACCACCGGCGCCGTAGTGGGCCCTCCCATGGCGGCCTCAAACGCCTTCGCCAGTTCCCCCGCGGTCTGAAAGCGATCCTCGGGGTTTTTCGCCATGGCTTTCAGGATCACCCGTTCCATCCCCTCAGAGAGGTCAGGATTCACCTCTCTGGGCATGGGCAGGGGTGACATGATGTGCTTGATGATGACGGCAGCGGGCGTGTCGGCATCGAAAGGGACCCGGCCGGTGAGCATCTCGAACAATATCACCCCCAGGGCATAGATATCTGCCCGTTTATCCACCTTTTGCCCCTGTCCTTGTTCCGGGGACATGTATTGCGGCGTTCCCAATACCGCCCCGCTCTGGGTGGCATAGGCGGTGCCCTCCAGCATCTTGGCGATGCCGAAGTCCGAGAGCAAAGGCCAGCCCTCCTCGGTGAGGAGCACATTGGCGGGTTTCACGTCCCGGTGGATCACGCCACGTTTATGGGCGTAGTCGAGGGCCTCGGCGATCTGGGTTATCAGGCGAGCGGTCCAGAGGGGGTCCAGGGGTTTGCCCAGGCGATCTTTCAGAGTGCCGCCGGGGACGTATTTCATGGCGATGTAGGAGATGCCCATCTCCTCGCCGAAGGAGTAAATCGGCAAGATGTTAGGGTGCTCCAGCTTGGCAATGGCCGTGGCCTCGCGCTTGAAGCGGCCGCGGAAGGCCTCGTCTTCGGCGTAGAACGAGGCCAGTATCTTCAGAGCCACATAGCGGTCCAGGGATGGCTCGTAGGCCTTGTAGACGGTGGCCATGCCGCCGCGCCCCAGCTGCTCGATGATGCGATAAGGTCCCAAGGTTTTGCCGGTGAGGTCGTACATATGGGCCTCCTGGAGATGTGATTTGTCCTGGAGTACAGACGGCGAGAGACGGGGTAACCGGGCTACCGGCCCGGGGAGCATGTCGATAGAGATACGATGTGCAATGTGGCCAGCATCAAAGGCCAGAGGATTCAGGGCCAATAGCCATCCCACTTACATTATAGCTTGCAGGTTGTAAGAACGCAAATGTATACAAATCTTGTACGTTTCACGGACGAGAACTGGTTAGATGTTGACATTAGATTGGTGCTCGCGTATAATTCGGCCAAATTGCGGCATTCTATCTCCCCCTCCGGCGAGGCAAAGATGCTTTCGGAAAGCCAGGTAAAAGAGCTGGTAAAGCAGGTGGTGGAACGCAAATTCGGCAGCATCTCAAAACCCACACCACCCCTGGAAGCCCCGGCCGGGGTTCCTGTTCTCCCGCGTGGCACCTCCGGCGGCAGGCCAGCGAAGCGAACCTCCCGGCCATTGGTCACGGAAGAGCAGGTGTTGGCTGCCCCACCCAATTCACGGCTGACCGTGCCGCGCAATGGCCTGGTGACCCCTTTGGCCCGCACTGTGGCTATGGAACGACACGTTACACTGGTTAGCTCGGATACCTCTTCGGCCACCGTGCCGACCCCTTCCCCTGGCGAAATCAGGCCCCTTCCCGGGCCTCTGCCTGGGCCCCAGCCCGGCAGTGCCAGGCGCGTGGCGTTGGGAGCGGACCACGGCGGCTTCGAGATGAAGGAGGACTTGAAAGCCTACCTTCAGGAGCTGGGCTACACGGTTAAAGACGTGGGGACCTTCGATACCAAGCCCGTAGATTACCCCGATTTCGCCTTGGCGGTGGCACAGGCAGTGGCCAGCGGTGATTGCTTTCGGGGGATTATGGTGGACGGCGCGGGCATCGGCTCATGCATGGCGGCCAACAAAGTGCCTGGCATCAGGGCGGCCATGTGCTACGACCTGTCCACGGCCCGCAATAGCCGGGAGCACAACGATGCTAACGTGCTGACCCTGGGGGGACGGCTCATCGGGGCGAATCTGGCGCGAGAGATAGGACGGCTCATCGGGGCGAATCTGGCGCGAGAGATAGCCAAGCTGTGGCTGGAGATGCCTTTCGGGGGCGGTCGCCATCAGGCCCGGGTGGACAAGATTATGGCCATCGAGCGGAAGGCCGGGCCTCTTACCTAGCAAAAAGCGGCTGGATAATCCTGATTGCCGAGAAGGCAGTGGTGGTTGCCATGGATATGGGAAGGGTCGACGTGGATCTGTTGGTTGAGGAGATCACGCGGGAGGTCCTTGGCCTCTTGCGGGAGGGCGGTGCTGGCCTTCCTGGCGTGGATCCGTTGTGCCTGGCTTGCCAGGGACAGTGCATAGGCAAGTGCTCGGAAAAGGTGCGGAACATCGTGGAGGCTGGGGCCTCCCGGGTGGGCGCGGGGCTCGGAGTGAGCCCTGTTGCCCGGGAGTTGGCCCAGTACATCGACCACACCCTGCTTAGGCCGGAGGCTAACCGGGATCAGATAACTCAGCTCTGCCAGGAGGCCCTACAATACGGCTTTGCCGCCGTGTGCATCAACCCCACCTGGGTACGGCTTTGCGCCGAGCTGCTCCGGGGTTCTCCGGTTAAAGTATGCACCGTGGTGGGTTTTCCCCTGGGGGCGACTCTCCTGGAGGTAAAAGCCTACGAGACCCGCCGTTCTGTGCGCAACGGGGCGGAGGAGATCGATATGGTCATCAACATCGGGGCCCTCAAGTCCCGGGACTACGCACTGGTGCAGGACGACATCGAGGCGGTGGTCATGGCCTCGGAGGAAGAGGGGGCCATCTGCAAGGTGATCGTTGAGGCGGCGCTTCTGACCGACGAAGAAAAGATCAAGGCGTGTACCCTGGCCAAGGCGGCCGGAGCCCAATACGTCAAGACCTCCACCGGCTTCGGCCCCGGCGGGGCCACCACCCACGACGTAGCGTTGATGCGCCAGGTAGTGGGGCGCGAGGTCGGGGTGAAGGCGGCTGGAGGCGTGCGCACCCTGGAGGATGCCAAGAGCATGATCGCCGCCGGCGCCACCCGCATCGGCGCCAGTGCCAGCGTCAAGATCATGCAGGAAGCAGCATCGCCATTTAATCACTCATAGCACTGGGAGGCCTGAGTTGGTAGACTTGCGCGCTTACATTTTCCTGGACAGCCTGCAGCCCCAGTTGGCGGCGTTCATCGGCTCCACGGCCCGGGGGTTCTTGCCCATCGCCAACGATGCCTCGCTCTGGGTGGAGATATCCCCCGGCAGCGAGATCAACCGCATCACGGACATCGCCCTGAAGGCGACTGAGGTGAAGCCGGCGGTGCAGGTGGTGGAACGGCTCTTCGGCCTGCTTGAGGTGCATTCGCCGTCCCAGGCCAACACCCGGGCAGCCGGTCGTGCCATACTGGAGGCCCTAGGTGTCCAGGAGAGTGACCGCTGGCAGCCT
>JACQYG010000231.1 GCA_016208345.1 Chloroflexota bacterium | reverse complement strand
GTTCCGGGTCCGGGGCGATACCCTGGAGGTACACCCGGCCTACGAGGACCTGGCCCTGCGCATCGAGCTCTGGGGCGACGTCATAGAGCGCATCGTCGAGGTGGACCCGCTCACCGGCGAGGTGCTTCAGGAACGCGACTCGGTGTACATCTATCCGGCCAAACACTTCGTCACCAGCCAGGAGCGGCTGCAGGTGGCCATTGAGCGCATCGAGCGGGAGATGGTGGAGAGGGTGGCCGAGCTAAAGAGTGCGGGCAAGGTGCTGGAGGCGGCGCGGCTGGAGCAGCGCACCGGCTTCGACCTGGAGATGTTGCGCGAGACCGGCTACTGTGCCGGAGTGGAGAACTACTCTCGCCACCTGTCCCTGCGGGGCCCAGGCGGGCCGCCCTGGACACTCCTGGACTATTTCCCCGATGACTACCTGCTGTTCATCGACGAATCGCACATCTCGATCCCCCAGACCCGCGGGATGTACCATGGCGACCGCTCCCGGAAGGAAGTGCTCGTGGAGTACGGCTTCCGCCTCCCCTCGGCCCTGGACAACCGGCCGCTCAACTTCGCCGAGTTCGAGAGACACGTCAACCAGGTGATCTACGTCTCGGCTACGCCGGGACCCTACGAGTACGAGCATTCAGAGCAGGTGGTGGAGCAGCTCATTAGACCCACCGGCCTCATTGATCCCAGCATCGAGGTGAAGCCCACCAAGAATCAGATCGACGACCTCCTGGTCCAGATCCAGGAGCGCGTGGCCCGGGGCGAGCGGGCTCTGGTGACCACCCTGACCAAGCGCATGGCCGAGGACCTTGCCGACTACCTGCACGAACTAGGGGTCAAGGTTCACTACCTGCACTCTGAGATCGAGACCCTGGAGCGAGTGGAGATCCTGCGGGACCTGCGCCTGGGCGTATACGACGTGGTGGTGGGCATCAACCTCCTGCGCGAGGGCCTGGACCTGCCCGAGGTGTCCCTGGTGGCCATCCTGGACGCGGATAAAGAGGGCTACCTGCGGTCGGAGGGCTCGCTCATCCAGGTCATCGGCCGAGCGGCCCGGCATATCGAAGGCCACGTGATCATGTACGCTGACACTATCACCGAGTCCATGCGGCGGGCCATCGACGAGACCTACCGCCGCCGCAAGATTCAGATGGCCTACAACCAGGAGCACGGCATCACGCCCCAGGGCATCGTGAAAGCCATCAAGGACCTGACCGATCAATTGCACATGGTGGCCGAGGCCAGGCCGGAGTACCGTATCGGCGGGGCAATACCCAAGGACGAGGTGGTCCGGCTGATCAAAGACCTGGAGAGCCAGATGAAGGCCGCGGCCAGGAACCTGGAGTTCGAGAAGGCGGCCTTGCTCCGGGACGAGATCATCGAGCTTCGCCGGGGTATGGAGGACGAGCCCATCGAGAGAGCCTGGCGGAGGCCATGAGGAGAGACTTTCGTTATCTAGATCTGTTTGCATCGGGCGAGCTTAGGAAACGAGTCGAAATCGCCTACGCGCTGTTGAGGAGATGCGTTCTCTGCCCCCATCAGTGCGGCGTGAACCGGCTAAACGGGGAAAGAGGCGTTTGCAACTCTGGCGCAGATTTGGTCATTGCCAGCCACAACGCCCATCACGGTGAGGAGCCACCCATCAGTGGCGAAAAGGGTTCCGGCACCATCTTCTTCTCCAACTGCACCGGAAAGTGCCTCTTCTGCCAGAACTACCCCATCAGCCAGTTGGGCGTGGGCAACCAGGCCACGGTGGAAGGCCTGGCCAAGATGATGTTGTCCCTTCAGAGGAAGGGTTGCCACAACATCAACTTCGTGACCCCCACCCATTTCGTGCCACAGATCCTGGCTGCCCTGGAGATCGCTATCCCTCAGGGCCTCGGAGTTCCCTTGCTCTACAACACCAGCGGTTATGACTCCCTGGTGACCCTGCAGTTGCTGGACGGGGTGATAGACATCTACCTTCCCGACGCTAAATATGCCGACGATAAGATCGCCCTCAGCCTCTCGGGGTTTCCTCGCTACGTTGAGAGCAACCACATTGCCCTGAAGGAGATGTACCGGCAAGTGGGCGACCTGCAGGTGGACGAGGCCGGACTGGCTACCCGAGGCATGATCGTGCGCCACATGGTGCTGCCACAAGGCCTGGCAGGAACCGCCCAGGTCATGCGCTTCATCGCCCGGGAGATCTCTCCCAACACCTACGTGAGCCTGATGGACCAATACTTCCCCGCCCACCGGGCGGTTGGCCATCCCCAGTTGGGGCGCAAGACAACGCCCCAGGAGTACGACCAGGCCCTCCAGGCTTTCCAGGAGGCTGGTCTGGTCAACGGCTGGATGCAGGTGCAGGAATACTCATGCGCACAGGTATAGCCAATCTGCCCTTGCACTACGGCAAGGCACCCCGCTGGCTCTTTCAGCGAATGAAGGAGATGGCTCGGGAGATCACCATCGTCATCGTCAGCGACCTGGGGCCGGAGGAGATGCTACGAAAGCTCTCGGATCCCTTCTGGTTCCAGGCATTCGGCTGCGTGCTGGGCTTTGACTGGCACTCCAGCGGCGTCACCACCACCGTCTGTGGCGCCCTGAAGGAGGCCGTCAAGGGATTGGAGAAGGACCTGGGCCTCTATGTGGCCGGCGGCAAGGGCGGCACCTCCCGGCAGACCCCCTTGGAGATCATGCGCGTGGGAGACCAGTTAACGGTAGACCCCCAGCGCCTGGTCTATGCCAGCAAGATGGCGGCCAAGGTGGACTCGGCGGCCTTGCAGGATGGGTATCAGATCTATCACCATGCTTTTATCTTCACCCCCGGTGGCGCCTGGACCGTGGTGCAGCAGGGGATGAACGAGGCCAGCCGCTACGCCCGTCGCTATCACTGGTTGAGCGAGCAGGTGACCGACTTCGTGTGCGAGCCTCATTCCGCCATCTGCTGTGATCGTACCGGAAAGCCTTTGAACATGGTAGCGGAGGAGAGTCGGGCGGCCCGAGAGGTCTCCACGGCGGTTTCTCATGCCAGGCCCGAGACGCTGGTCGCCGAGCTCAAGAAAATGCAGGAACTCGCGCTGCCCGCCCACCATGAGGTTCAACTGGCCGAAATACACCCCGACCGGCTCTACACCGTTTTCCTGAAAACGTATGACCGCCAGCCCCAGGACTTCGCAACGCTTTTGAGCCTGGAAGGCGTGGGCCCAAAGACCATTCGTGCCCTGAGCCTGATCTCTGATCTCGTCTACGGTGCTGCCCCCAGCTTCCGGGACCCGGTGCGCTTCAGCTTCGCCCACGGCGGCAAGGACGGCCATCCCTACCCGGTGGACCGGGCAAACTACGACCGCTCTATCGAGCTGTTAAAGAGGGCCATCTCCGCTGCCAGGCTCGGCAACCGCGAGCAACTGGACGCCTTCCGCCGCCTGGCCCGCTTCACCGGGGAGAAATAGAGGAGCCAATCTGCCTGGCTCTATGACTGGGCCGGTTTCAACTCCCGCTTTTGCCACCAGATCAGGCCGCCAGGGAGGCTGGAGAGGACGATAACGGCATGGAGGACCAATGAGATAGCCACCGCCGAGGCCTGGGGGACGCCCACCAGCCCCAGGAAGAAGACAAAGGCCGCCTCCTTGAGCCCGATGCCGTTCACCGAGATAGGGACGACCAGGACAAAGGCGATGAGAGGGTTGAAGAGGAAAAAATAAAAGGGCGATACTCCCAGGCCCAGGGCCTCTGAGATGGCATACTGCACTAAGCTGGTTATCACCACAACTGAGATGGAGATGAGCAAGCCCTGGAAGAGGGCAGAGTAGCTCCGCCGGTAAACCTGTAGGGCGTAAAACACCCGCTTAGCCGTGGGCTTGAAGGCCGCCAGCACCGGCAGATCGAAGATGAAAGCGCCACGCCTGGTCACCCGCCGGGAGAGCAAGAGCGAAAAGCCCAAGAGCAGGACCCCAAAGGCCAGGGTGATCGCCACCACGACCTGATCCAGCCCCACGTCGGCGCCCACCACGAACATGGCCAGGAGCGCCATGACCAGGGCGGCGGCGAAGAAGGCCAAAAGCCCTACCAGTCGGTCCACGAGCACCGAGATGGCGGCCTTCTCCGGCTCAGCGGTATGCCTGGCCAGGTCATAGGCCCGCACCACGTCGCTGCCCACATTCGAGGGAAGAACGTTGCCGAAGAATAACCCCACGAAGGTGAAAGCCAACAGGGAGAGGAAAGGCACCCGGAGTTCCTGGGCTTCCAGAAGTATCTGCCACTTGAGATTGCCCACGGTGATGGCAGCCAGGTAGAGCAAAAGGGCCAGCAGGAGGTAGAAAGGGTTAGCGTTGGAGACGAGCTCCCAGATTCTTGGAAAATTTACGCCCAAAAGGTATACAATGAGCCCCAGGCTCACCGCGATCTTGACCAGGGTGAAAAGACTTCCTCTCAAGGGCCGCCCCTCTTTGACTGCCCTGGCTTGTCAACCCCCGCCACGTCAACCTCTTTGGTGGTCCAGGCCATGTCCCAGACCACGTGCTTTTCCTTCCTTATATAGTAGTCGTAGGCCCCCAGCATACGGGAGAGAAACTCCATCGAGCCCACCCAGAAGAGGTAGAGGATGATCCGAAGGGCCCCGGCCAGCTCTTCCAGGGCTATCCTGATCACCTTCGCGTTGTCCAGGCTGGAAACCCGGTAGCCGTACTTGCGCCGCAGGTGCAGGTGCCCGGCATAGTTGCGTCGTCGCTGCCGAATCCAATCACCTATAGTCGTCGGGCCCATGTTGTAT
>JACQYG010000230.1 GCA_016208345.1 Chloroflexota bacterium | reverse complement strand
GGCCCACATCGCCAGCATGCCGGTGGCGGTTTGCATCCAATGTAATGCCGCCCGCCAGGCAGCGGCGGAGCTGTAGGCTCATCACATCAACTGCTCTTGAGGTACGAACATGAAAATCAAGGCCCCTCTGGACGAGACGACCGTGCTCTCCTTGAAGGCCGGGGATACCGCCGAGATCACCGGCACCATCTATGTGGCCCGCGATGCCGCCCACAAGCGCATGGTGGAGGCCTTGGACCGAGGCGAGAAGCTCCCCTTTGATCCTGAAGGTGCCGTCATCTATTATATGGGCCCCTCTCCGGCCAAGCCGGGCCAGGTCATCGGCTCCGCCGGCCCTACCACCTCGGGACGTATGGACCCCTACACGCCGAGGCTCCTTTCTATCGGGGTCAAGGGGATGATCGGCAAGGGCAATCGCTCCCAGGCGGTGAAGGAGGCCATCCAGAAATACAAGGCGGTGTACATGGCGGCCATCGGCGGTGCCGCGGCGTTGCTCCGAAAGCGCATCGTGAAGAGCGAGCCAATTGCCTACGAGGACCTGGGTGCCGAGGCAGTCCTGCGCCTGGAGGTAGAGGATTGGAGGTAGAGGATTTTCCGGTAACGGTGATCAACGACGTCCATGGCAATGACCTCTACGAACAAGGCAAAAAGGAGTGGAGCGCCAAGCTGGCTTCACCGGCCTGAACAAATCTTGTACTTGCGAAGTTTCACCTCAAACCGACGAAAGCAGAACGTAGGGCAGGTTGGCTGCGGTGGCGGCGGACAAGTTCAGTAGCAGGTAGCAAGTAGCAGGTAGCAGGGAACTGGAACTACCAGATCAACAGAGCAGCCTACCTGCCGTTCAGGGGTTCGTCGTCGCCGTCACCGGGGTAGTTAAGAAGCCTGATTTCGCCTGAGGCAAGGAGAAGAAGGACATGAAACTGACGAAGCGTGACGTCTACCTGGGCCGGGGCCTGGGGATGTGGGCCTGGCTCCTGCACCGGGTCACCGGCCTCTTGCTGGTCTTCTACCTGATCCTACACATCCTGGTTATCTCCAGCTCCCTGGGCGGTTCCGGCCTCTTCGATCCCCTCCTACGTCTCTTGCAGGCCCCTCTCTTCGTCCTGCTGGAAATGGGGCTGGCGGCGGCGGTGCTGATCCATGGGTTAAACGGCATTCGGATCGTCCTCTTCGACCTGGGCCTGGGCGTGCGAAGGCAGAAGGAGGTCTTCGCCGTCTTGATGGCCCTGGCAGCGGCCCTGTGGGTCTGGGCGGTCCTCGTGGCATACCCGAATCTCTTCCGAGTGCTCTAGGCCTGGCCGGCTCCGCCGGATTGACTTGCGAGAGGAGATAAAAAGCTATGAGCGAAACCCTGGCCAGCAAAGCGCAAGGCGTTTGGGCGTGGATACTTCAACGAGTCTCCGCTGTTGTCCTGCTCCTTCTGCTGGGAATTCACATGTGGGTGATGCACTATATCCCGGGCGAGCCCCTGATCGAGTTCACCTCGGTTCAGGTTCGGGTCAAATCCCTGCTCTTTCAGGTGGTGGATGCCGGCCTCTTGGGCTTCGTCCTGTATCACGCCTTTAATGGCCTCCGCGCGGTCATTTTCGATTTTGGCATCAGCGAGGGGTGGCAGCGTGCGGTTAACCGGGTGCTGATCGTGGCCGGAGTGGGCCTGTTTATCTTGGGCATCTTAGCCCTGCGGTCGTTCATCGGATAACCCTGGAGAGAGGTAAGGTGAGATGATTCATCATCAGGTGATCGTGGTCGGCGGTGGCCTGGCCGGGCTCAGGGCAGCCCAGGAGGCGGCACCGCAGGTGGATACGGCGGTGTTATCCTTGGTCCACCCGGTGCGCTCGCACTCGGGGGCAGCCCAGGGAGGCATCAATGCGGCGCTGGCGAACATGGAGGCCTGTAAAGACGACAATCCAGAGAAACACGCCTTCGACACCATCAAAGGCAGCGACTTCCTGGCCGATCAGGACGCGGTGGAGATCATGACCCGGGAGGGGCCTGCCTGCATCATCGAGCTGGAGCACTGGGGTGTTCCCTTCAGCCGCACCCCTCAGGGCAAGATCGCTCAGCGAACCTTTGGTGGGGCCGGCTACCCCCGCACCTGCTACGCCGCTGATAAGACCGGGCTTTACATCCTGCACACCATGTATGAGCAGGTAGTAAAGCAGGGAGTGAGGGTCTACGATGAGTGGGCCGTTCTCTCGCTGATCAGGGACGGCGACACCTGCCGTGGGGTGGTAGCCATGCACCTGCCCACTGGCCAAATAGAGGCCTTCCAGGCAGAGGCAGTGATCTTTGCCACCGGCGGTGCCGGACGCATCTATGCCAATTCCACCAACTCTCACATGTGCACCGGCGATGGGATGTTCATCGCTTACCATGCCGGGGTTCCGCTAAAGGATATGGAGTTTATCCAGTTCCACCCCACGGCGCTCTTGAGGACCAATATCCTCATCACCGAGGGCGCTCGGGGTGAGGGGGGATACCTGGTGAACCGGCTGGGAGAGCGTTTCATGGAGAAGTACGCACCTAAGGCCATGGAACTCGCCCCCCGGGACATTGTTTCTCGCTCCATCCAGACTGAGATCAACGAGGGCCGTGGCTTCGAGGACGGCTGCGTCCACCTGGATCTGCGTCACCTGGGACGGGAGAAGATCCTGGAACGCCTGCCTGGCATCCGTGCCATCGCCATGGACTTTGCAGGTGTTGACCCCATCGAGAAACCCATTCCCATTCACCCCGGCCAGCATTACACCATGGGCGGGATCGACTGCAATTATCACGGTGAAACCGTTTTGAAGG
Organism: Chloroflexota bacterium; assembly: GCA_016208345.1. Classification (GTDB taxonomy): domain Bacteria; phylum Chloroflexota; class DTOL01; order DTOL01; family JACQYG01; genus JACQYG01. Next base: position 14 of record JACQYG010000230.1, on the reverse strand, counting down.
GCTTCTACGCCGCT
>JACQYG010000229.1 GCA_016208345.1 Chloroflexota bacterium | reverse complement strand
TCACGTAGGATCTGAACGATCAGGCGCCTCAGATCATAGAGGTCTGTACTCGAATGGTCCTGGTCCGCGCCATAGCTGCCCAGATGCACACCGGACAGGACTACTTCCTGGCAGCCCTGGCCCTGGCTGGCCAGGGACCTGATGCGCGAGACTATCTCCTGGGCGGGGACGCTGGTCGGCCGGCCGCGGGCGTAGGGCACGATGCAATAGGCGCAGAAATCGGCGCAACCGTCCTGGGCCTTGACGAAGGCCCGGGTGTGGCCGTGCGGCGCAGCCCCAACGTCCGCCGGGGCCGCAACACCGGTTACAGTTCTTGTGGCGTGCCCCAAGGCCTCCAGGGCCAGATCAGCCAGGTGGCCCTTGCTATCGTTGCTCACCACCAGGTCCGCCTGGGCCACGGAGTGCAGAGGGGAGCGATGCACAGAGGCATAGCAGCCGGTGACGATCACCAGGGAAAAGGGATTGTGCCTTCTGGCCCGCCGGATCAACTGTCGGGACTTGCGATCCGCCGTAGCGGTGCTCTGACAGGCGTCGGCCCAGGGCTTCGGATTCGCTCTGGTTGACCTTGCAGCCCAGGGTGACCAGGGCTGCGCTTCTATCGTAGAAGGTGGACAATTGGAACTTTCTAGGGAGTCACCAACGAAACTCCGGGGATTTCCTCTTCGGTCGCTTCGTCGGGCCTTTCTTGTCCGGGGCCCTTTGGCGATCCTCGTGGTGGCCAGAGTAAGGAAGGCCTGTTTGCCTGGAGGCTGCGCCTCCCACGGTGCTGCCGTAGCCAAGGGCGGCGTCGCGGACCTCTCGATCGTCGGAGAGAACCACTGTGTTAGCGGCGGTGGACATGGAGCTGAGCAAACGCTGGATCAGCGAATCGGCACTCTCCTGGTTGCCGGAGTAGATGACCCGAATCCTGCCTTGAGTGGAGGAGACGGGAAAAGAAAGGTTGGTGGCGCTGCCGTCGAAGACCACGGTGATCTGGTCGTTCTTCAGACGGCGCGACTGGCCCAGAAGGGCCAGCAGGCGTCCCCGGGCGGCTTCCAGGCTCTTTCGTTCCAGGGCAAGAAGCTCGCGGTCTCGCTTTATGACGTTGTAGCCATCTACGATGATGTGTCGCGCCACATGCTCTCTCAGGTCATAGATTCGGTCATGGATGGCTCCAAGGCGCGGCGCGCGATTGGACGACGAAGAGCTCCCACATGCCTTCAATCCCGCTCATTATAACATCGGCTCGTCCCTTGTCAAGGAATAGACATTCAGTTGCCTCTTTCAAAAATGGCCAGCTCCTGGTATAATAGACTGGAGATCCATGCCAAGAAAGGCGTAGAGATGGCGGACGTTTTGACTGTTGAACAATCGGATCTGGATCAGTTGGCCAAATACTTGAAAGATGTTGGCCGTCCTGTCGCCCTGGAGGCACTGCTACGGCGCTACGTGGAGATCATGCTGGAGCGCTTGGCCACTGCAGAGGTGGAAAGCCAGGAGTAAGTAAACTATCGGGTTCCACGTCGATGTAAATCTCAGGCAAAATCCTTAGGAGTTAACCAGCAGTTATGGAAGAAGGCAAGCCGACATTCCAGGGCAACCAGGAGGAGCAGAAGATAGCCAGCCAGGTATACACCCTGCTCCTAGCCCAGGGGCGGGGCTTCGCCCTCGATGCCCCGATCAAACAGTCTCTCCGCAACCTGGTGGAGTTCTTTTTGCCCCAACGCCCGGGGGAGGATCCCGCCCGCCTGGCGGAGCAGATAGACCAGGCACTCCAGCGCAACCAACAGGCTTTCTATCGCCAGGAGGCCGAGGGCGAGGTCTACTTCTACACGTCACGGCGGGGCTATTACGTCAAACCGGTCACCCCTCCCGCTATCCGTCGCATCTTTCAAGAGAAGGCCCCGGCACCGCCGGCCGCGGTGCCGAGCGTATCCAAGCCGACCTTTAAGCCAACGTTGCTCCGCCGTGAAGCCAGGTCGGCGGCCATGCCCGAAATGAAACCGGTTAGACGAGAGCTCAAGCGAAAGGCCAGGCCGGTGGCGGCCAAAGCGAAGCCGGTGGTCTCCCTGCCTGATGGGAGGCTCCTGGACCTGGCCATGACCTCCGAGCAGATATTTGACGAATACCATTCGGTCCTGCAGCAGATGTTTCAGGAAAGATTGGTGCTGGATGGACGCTTCATTTCGTTCGGCGACCAGTGGTTCCTGGACGCGCTTTTGGTCAAGATCACCAAGGGCGAACTGCGCCAGATTAAGGAGTTCATCGAGGACGCCGGCGATGCCGAGCTGGATCTAGTCTTACTGAGGGATATCTTCGACAAGAAACCGGAGGACGAGGACTACGAAGCCTTTCGCTTTTCCTTAAACTACCAATTGGCGCAGGAGAAGAGAGAGTTTGAGTTCCGAGGCGTGTTCTCCGAACGCCTATGGGGCGTCATTGGGGTACCACCCGCCAGGGCTACCCGGGGAGGCCGCCGGCCAGCCGAGGTTGGTCAGGATCTGCGATATCTGGAAGATGAGACGGCGGCAGGGCCGGTGGGAGATGACACCTGGAACCACATCCTGAGCTTCTACGAGATCGAAAATGGCCTGCTGCCCCTGGAGGCTCAAGCGAAACGGCTGGTGCCACCTCCGCTCTTAAAGGAGCAGAAGTCGGCGCGCCTCTATTTCCGAGTGCCGCAGCTCGGCCTCTCAAACGTTGGGGAGCTGCACTATCCGGCAGGCAACCGGGGGGGTTGGATCGATGGCCTGGAGGAGTTGCTCGATAATTTGGTGGCCGGCGCTCTTCTGGTCATAGGTAAAGGGGATGCGGAAAACGTTTTTGACATATCTATTCGTCCCGTGGAACCACAGGAGCTAGACCTTCTCACCTACGATGAAAAACGCAGTCGCTTTGTGTTTGCGAAGACGATAGTGGCAGTGGAGACGGTAGAAGGCATGGCCCTGGAGAAGGCCCGCTTTAAGGGTCTGGCCAATGCCCGTCGCCTGGACGAAAACAGTCGGCGCAAGAGCGATTCGGTGGTGGGCTGGGCTTTTGAAAAGGTAGGGGTCAAGGACACCGGCGAAAACGAGGTGCGCCTGACGGCCAGCATAGACGGCCTCCTGCCGGTCGTCAACATCGAAAAGCCTTTTTCCAGAGAGTCGCTGATCAGGTTTCTGGCTACCCATCCTCACTATCAGAAGTTGGAGGGCGAAGCGGACACCTACGTATACGCAAAGAAGCTTTCAGGAGAGCCGGAAGGGGGTTGACGATGAAAGAGATGATCGTGGACAGCATTCGCGTCAGCCTGGTGGGTTACCAACGGGTGGTAGTGCTTAAGGTGAAAGGGGTAGAAAGATACCTCCTGATCTGGGTGGGCAATCCGGAAGCTGGTTCCATCGCGCTTGCTCTCCAGGAGATTGCCATGCCCCGTCCATTGACCCACGACCTCTTGAGATCGGTCATCGAACACCTGGGTGGCCGGGTGGAAAGCGTCATAATCAACGACCTGGTGGACAACACGTTCTATGCTCGGATCGTGATGGGTACTGATGGACGGCGCCTGGAGGTGGATGCCAGGCCCAGCGACGCCATCGCCCTGGCGCTCAGGGTTAATGTGCCTATATACGCTGAGGACTCGGTGCTGGACAGAGCGGGGATCAGCCCTGACGCCGAGCCCATGACCAAGGAGGAACAAGACAAACTGACGGTGTTCCGGAACTTCGTCAATACCCTGGATTTTAATGATTCGTAGCCGGCATGGAAAGAATGGTTGACCAAGAGGTTATCCGGCCCGTGGGCCCGGCGGAAAGGCTGCCGCCTCAGAACGTCGAGGCGGAGCAGTCGGTTTTGGGCAGCCTGCTCATCGACCGGGAGGCGATAATCAAGGTGGCCCCTTATCTGCAGGCTCAGGATTTTTACCGTGAAAGCCACGGGGCCATCTTCGAGGCTATCTTGGAGCTGGCCAATCGTCACGAGCCAGCGGACTTCGTGACCCTTTGCGATGAGCTCTCCCGCCGAGGCAGGTTGGAGGAGGTGGGTGGTGCGGCATACCTCACCTCCCTCATCTCGGCAGTGCCCACTGCCGTGCACGTGGAATACTACGCCCACATTGTGGAGCGCTGTGCGCTGCTCCGGCGGCTGATCGATGCCGCTGGCCGGATCGCCTCTCTGGGCTATCAGGACAGCTCTGACGTTGACATTACCCTGGACCAGGCGGAACGCCTACTTTTCGATGTCTCCCAGAAGCGGTTGCGCCAGGACTTCATCCCCCTGGACGTGGCCCTGCGTGCCTACTTCGATCAGATCGATATTTTACATGAGCACAAGGGCCAATTGTTGGGCATTCCCTCCGGGTTCAATCAGTTGGACCAGCTCCTGGGTGGGCTCCATCGATCGAACCTGATCATCATCGCCGGCCGGACCAGCGTGGGGAAGACCGGTTTCTCCCTTTGCATTGCTCACAACGTGGCAATAAAGGAGCGTACGCCGGTGGCGGTGTTCAGCCTGGAGATGTCGGTGGAAAGCCTGGTGCAGAGGCTACTCTGCATGGAGGCCCGCATCGACTCGCAACGGCTTCGCGCCGGCTACATCGACGACGAGGAGTGGCGCAAGATTACTCAGGCGTTCGGGGTGCTGTCGGAGGCTCCAATGTACATCGACCCCACCGCCAACATCTCAGTGATGGAACTCCGCACCAAGGCCCGGCGCCTGAAGGCGGAGCGAGACATCGGGCTGATCGTGGTGGACTATTTGCAGCTCGTGCAGGGGCGAGGCCTGGAGAACCGGGTGCAGGAGGTCTCGGAGGTATGCCGATTGCTGAAGGGCCTGGCCCGGGAGTTGGATGTCCCGGTGGTGGCTCTGTCTCAGCTTTCCCGGGCGGTGGAGACGCGGCAGGATCACCGCCCCATTCTTTCGGACCTGCGGGAAAGCGGCAGCATCGAGCAAGATGCCGATGTGGTGATCTTCATCCATCGGGAAGATATGTACAACCCCAATACCGATCGCAAGGACATCGCCGAGATCATGGTGGCCAAGCACCGCAACGGCCCCACTGGTGCGGTCTCGGTCAGATTCTTCCCCGCGCAGACCCGATTTGCGGACCTGGCCAGCAAATCCTTACGCCAACACGAAGCCTGAGCCTCACCTCGGCAGGTACGCTATGCCTCCCTTTGAGGGATTCCCCTGGGGGAAGATCAAGGCCACCACGATACCAGACGTTTTCTTCGCCACCTTGCTGCCGGAGATAGATTCCCTCTCCGAGCTCCAGGTGACCTTACATCTCTTCTGGCGAATCTCCAAGGTGCGGCGGCCGCCGCATTGTGCTTCGGGTGCCGACTTGAGGGCCGACCGGACACTGGTGGCTGGGCTGGCCAGGGTCTCCGCAGACCCGTTATTAGCGCTCGAGGAGGGACTGAGCCGTGCCGTGGAGAGGGGCACACTACTCAGGCTGGAGGTGGAGACCAGAGGCCAGGTGGATCAACTGTACTTCCTGCACGACTCCCGGAGCCAGGAGGAGATCAAGCAAATAAGGGACGGCCGGTTGTCCCTGGGCGTGGGGCGCGTCTTTGGGCGGGGAGCCGCCTGGGTGCCGCCGGAGCGGCTCGATATCTACACCCTCTACGAGCGATACATTGGCCTGGTCACCCCGGTGGTCGCCCGGGAGCTGGAAGCAGCCCACTCGGCCTTCCCTGCTTCATGGCTGGAAGAGGCCTTCCGCCAGGCCGTTTCCGCTCGAAAACCCTATTGGCGCTACGTCCGTGCCATCCTGGAGCGTTGGGCGTCCCAGGGGCGAGGGCCTGTCTGATGTCCCGGAGTTCAACTCCGGGACATCAGGAAGTTGACAAGCGGCTTTTCTTTT
>JACQYG010000193.1 GCA_016208345.1 Chloroflexota bacterium | reverse complement strand
TGAGGCGATCTGCGGTCTTACGGAAGAGCAACTGGCCAGGAACAATGATATTCGCGAGTGGATAGCGAATTCTACCTATGCTCATTGTCAAGAACACCTCCCTGACCTGATGAGTTGGAAGGAGAAGCAGAAATCTCGTTCTTGACGCCGTGCGTTTTTGAGTAATAAACGAAGTGGCCTAAGAACGGCTCGCCAACGCTCTGCTGGCCGTGCTGTGCTTGAAATTCCCGGCGCGGCATTAATCCTGGCCGTGAAGGTGATGAGTGACTGCGATCAAAGCAATTCTATTTGACCTGGACGACACGCTGATCGCTAGTGACATGAAGACCTTTTTGCCCCACTATTTCCGCGCCCTCACGGCCAAGCTTGCCCATTTGGTGCCGCCGCAGAAACTCATTGACCAGCTCCTGCACTCCACCTCGGCCATGATGGCCGATGATCACCCTTCTAAGACCAACCAGCAGGTTTTCTACGAGAATTTCTTCCCGAGGATAGGCATCGAGCGGGAGATCCTCTTGCCTCTTTTTGACGATTTTTACCAGCACGATTTCGGGCAGTTGAGAGATTTGACTCAGGTCAAGCCCGAGGCCAGGGGGATCGTAAGCGGCCTGTTTGCCCTGGGCTATGAGGTGATCACCGCCACCCAGCCAGTCTTCCCGCTCACTGCCATTAGACAGCGTCTGGAATGGGGAGGAGTGGGTGATTTTCCGTACCGGCTCATTACGTCCTACGAAAACATGCACTTCTCCAAGCCCAGCATCTCATACTTTCGAGAGATCTTGAGGCTAATCGGCCGCCAACCCCCCGAGTGTTTGATGGTCGGCAACGATTTCGATCACGACATCCTGCCGGCAGCCAAAATCGGCATGAAAACCTTCTGGGTAACCGGGGCTGCGCTCAAGAGCCTGGAGCGGCTAGCTGAGGCAGACTACTGTGGCACCTTGTCTGATCTCGGCCGGCTGGTGGAAAGCTAAGGCCTCTTCATGGGCAGAAGCGTTCAACGTTCGAACGTTAATACCGTCTCCTTAGTTGACTGGCCAGCCTGAACACATGTAAGGAGTGGCGAAGGCGGTGTTGCGAAACGTGGAAAAGTGGTGTTTTCCCCATTTCTGCCCCACCAGGGACGCCAGGGCATCCCCCCAGGTCATCGTCATGAGCCCGGCCACGATGGCCGCGGGCTTGGCCCAGTAAAGGGCGATGATCAGGGCGAAGGAGATCGGAAAATACACGGTGCCCAGGTTGCGCTTGTCAGCCGATTCCATGGCCTTGAAAACGTCCTGGCGGTAGGATATGTAATTGATAAGCACGAAGGAAACGGGTGGTATTACCGCCACGTACCAGGTCTGGAACAACAGCACTGTGCCAAAGGCCCACATGCCCACGGCGATGTGGACGAATTTGCGGGTGGAGCTGACAGGGACATGCAGGCCGCGCTGCAGGAGTTCGCTGAGGGCGATCACGGAGAAGACGTAGACATAAGACAGCGCCAGGCCAACGATGTCGGTGCTAGACATCGCGCGTTCCTCCTCGCGTTCAGGAGATGGGCGACCCTGATTTCTTTACTGGTAATGAATCTGGATGTGCGGCGCGGCCAGCGCTGTAGCGATGCGGGCAGCCACCGCGGCATTGTTTTTGAGGAGTGCGATGTTGGCCCGCAGGGACTTCTGGCCAGTGCTCTCGCTGATGTGATCGAGTAGAAAAGGGGTCAAGCCTTTGCCGGTGAGTCCTTTCTTCTCAGCTTCGGCCAGGGCTTTGGCTATTGCCTGTTCCACCGTTTGAGGGTCAACGGCTTCTGCCTCAGGCACCGGTACCCCCACGAGCACCCCGCTCCTAAGGCCCAGGTCCCAATGGGCCTTGATGATCTGCGCCGTCTCTCCCGGAGCGTCAACCCTCTGGTCCACCGGCAGGCCACTCCCCCGGCTGAAGAAAGCGGGAAACTCGTCGGTGCCGTAGCCCAGCACCGGAACGCCATGAGTCTCCAGCCACTCCCGGGTAGCGGGCAGGTCCAGTATCGCCTTGGCACCGCTGGATACCACCGCCATCGGTGTGGAGGCCAGCTCTGGCAGGTCGGCGGAAACATCGAAGGGATTCCCACGATGCACCCCGCCGATGCCGCCCGTGGCGAAAACCCTGATGCCGGCCAGGAAGGCCACGTACATGGTGGCGGCCACGGTGGTGGCGCCGTGCATTTGTGCCGCCACCGCTATGGCCAGGTCTCGACGACTGATCTTGCGGACCGAGGGGTTTGTGGCCAGAAGCTCCAGGTCACTGGAGGAGAGGCCAACCCTCAGTTGCCCCTTGATGATGCCGATGGTGGCCGGCACGGCGCCCTCGGCACGGATGTTCTGCTCCATGGCCCGGGCAGTATCGAGGCTTTCTGGAAAGGGCAAACCGTGGGCTATCAGCGTGGATTCCAGGGCCACCACCGGCACGCTCTCCCGGAGGGCCGTTTCCACAGAGGGGGCCAGAATCAAACCACTAGGTCTCACGGAAGAACTCTACGGCCTCGCGCCTTTCCGCCTCGCTCATCATCACCTCCACGAAGCTGATCCGGTGCCAGGGCAGAATCAGGGAGGTGGCTCCGGCGGTCACGTACGGCAGCGGCTTTCCATCCCGTTTACGCGGGTTGGTGACGGTCATGGTCATGTCGGTGGGCTTGGGCAGGTCATCGAGCTCAGCCACCATCAGATCCTCGGCGCCTATCAAGTGCACGATCACCGTTCTCCTCATGGTCCCCTCGCTCATGATATGGTAACAGGCCTGGAAGAGCAGCCGAAAAGCCATTTTTACCGCAGACCGCTAAGGGCGCAGAGATAACGGAAAGATCTTAGCGAACTCCGCGCTCTCTGCGGTGGGGTTCTCGGCCGCATTTCTAGAAGACGATGGAACTCAGCGCTTACTCACGGGCCCAATGCGCTCTCCACCCTGATGGTGAGACGCCCTAACTGTAGCTCATCGCCTGCTCGTAGGGCCCTGGGTTGATGTGGCACCAATCTTTCGCCGTTAAGATGAGTGTGGTTCAGGCTGTTCAGGTCCTCCACGTAAGAGCCGGTTTCATCGATGGTGATGCGCGCATGGCTCCGCGAAACGCCCATTGCCACCGCGCCATCAGGTGTCAGGTCCAGATCGGGGAACACTCCCGCCAGCGAGTCCCGTCGGCCGATCAGCACCTGTCCTTTAACTGGCAGCCGGAAGATCCGCCCGGTGCTGGAGACCGTTAGTTGCAATGTCCCAGCGGCTCCCGCTTGGATAGCCTCGGCAGAAGTGGGCTCCTGGGCTACCATCGCTTCACTACCCGCTTCTTTGCTGGTGAAGAATTCGCTTTTGATCTTCCCGGTGGGGGGAGCGGCATCCCCCGGTGCTTCGTCGGCCGTGCTAACCAGCGGAGAACCACATTGGTCGCAGAAGAGAGTGCCCTCCAGGTGTACGGCGTGGCAGCGGCGACAGGTTATCATTTATTTCTCCTGCTGAAGAGCCTCGGCAAGAACGGGATCAGTCCACGAGTGCCGTACCTGATCCGTTTCATCGCGATGCTGGAGGTTTGCCCGGTCCGCTCCATCTGCTGGGCCTCGGCAAACACCGCCTGGGAAAGCTCCGATTCGCCCAGGCTCAACAACCTGGTGCTGGCTGCCTTCAAGAGTTGGGTGGCCTGGGGGATGTCCCCAGCTTGCGCTGAAGCCCAGGCCTTTTCCTGTAAGCGAAAGGCAGTTAGCCTCTCCACCACATCCCTTACTTTAGGGTCGATCTCAACTTGGCTGGTAGTCACGGTGGGCAAGATTATCTCTGCCTCCAAAGATTTCTCCACACCATCGTCAGGTGGCAGGTAGTCGAGCCTTACATGGGCCAGGCGGCAGATCGGTGTGGCTTGAGGTGAGACGATCAGCTCCAGGAGAAAAGCCTGATCTGCCTCCTGGCCCAGGTAGCCCAGACGAAACGAGTGCTCCATCGGCGTCGGTGCCTGCGCCGCCATCTTCTGGTGGGGGGATGACCGGCCCCCGCCGGGTGGCAGGTCTGTTTCCCAGTGGCCCAACCGGGGTGGGCCACCACCCCTGAAGGAGACTCTGCCGGTATCCTCACGCGTCAGATTGGCGATGTACGGCGATACGCGGCAAGCGTCCTTGAGTCGCACCCCCTCCGCCGGCCTGACGTGCAGGTTTGCCTCTCTGGCGTAAATGGTCTGCATGTTTCGCAAGTGGGCCTGGAATACCTCAACGATCTTGCGTGGGCTATCAATGTACTCCAGGGCACCGCCGCCGGCAGTAGCCAGGTCGGTCAGAAACTCGTCGTTCCATTCTGTGCCCACCCCCAGTACCGTGAGGTAGATCCCCGCTTCCCTGGCGGCCCGAGCCGCCTCCAGGCAATTTTGCTCGTCCCCATAGGTATGGCCATCGGTCAGGAGCACGACGTGATTGCCAAAGGCATCGGTTTGCTGCTTTCTGGCCGCCTCCAGTCCGTGGGTTAGCCCGGCATATATCTCGGTGCCTCCCCGGGTCTCCACGGCATCGATGAGCTGGGAGGTGGTCTGAGCCGCCGTGCCCCCCAACTGAACGATCAGGGTCTTGGCTCTGTCGCTGAAGACCACCAACGTGAGCCGGTCACCGGTGCGCATCTGGTGCGCGATATATTTGGCCGACTCTTTGACCTGCTTGAGCTTTTCGCCGTGCATGGACGAGCTATGGTCCAGGACCAGGCACAGGTTCAGGGGCATGCGGGTGGGAGGGACGTATCCGGTGGCGGAGATGGCGGCCAGGGCATATAGCATCTGGTCCTCAGCCAGGCTGGGCAGAGCACATTTGTCACAAGCTACCTTCAATTCGATGGCCGCCGCTTCATCATTGCTCATCAGGCTTCAATCGTCAAGACGAACCAGAATGACGGTGATATTGTCTTCGCCGCCCGCCGAGTTCGCTGCCACTATCAATTCGTCGCATGCTTCCTGGGGATCGGGAAAGGCATTGACCAGGCGGGCGACCTCTTCGTCAGGCAACATTTCCCAGAGACCATCGGTGCATAGTAGCAAGCGCTCTTCTTTGGACAATTCCTCCCGGTAGATGTCAGGTTGGATAGCCTCAGCCTGGCCTACCGCCCGGTAGAGCACACTCCGCTGGGGGTGTTTTCTGGCCTCGTCTTTGGTGAGTTGACCAACGGATAGCAGGCGTTCCACCACTGAGTGGTCGCTAGTCAGTTGCACCATGCCGGCCTTGCCGATCAAATAAGCCCTGCTGTCGCCTATATGGGCAATGTATATGCCCCGACCGAGGAGCAGCGCCGCCGTCAACGTGGTGCCCATGGTTTTTCCCTGGACCCGGGACCAGACAGCAGCGTTGGCGGCCATCACCGCCTGGCCTAATATCTCGTTCACCGGAGCCTGGCCCCTTTCGCCGAGGGTTGGAACGAAGAATTTGTTCAAGATGATGGCAGCGGCCTCTCTCACCGCCAGCTCACTG
>JACQYG010000089.1 GCA_016208345.1 Chloroflexota bacterium | reverse complement strand
AAGCGAGCTTGGAATATTCCTTGATGCCCGGTAAAGTTAAGAGTTGGCAGTGGAGGATTACCATGCGACGGGATGAGATTCTACGCCTTTTGAGCGAGCACCGGGCGGAGCTGGAACAGCTTGGGGCGAAGTCCCTCGCTCTCTTCGGCTCAGCGGCGCGGGACGAGGCGCGTCAGGATAGTGACGTGGACCTCCTGGTCGAGTTCGAGCGCCCGGTGGGGTTGTTTGAGTTCGTGGACCTGAAAAGTTACCTGGAGAACCTGTTGGGGTGCCAGGTAGACCTGGGGACTCCGGCGTCGTTGAAGCCCAGACTGCGCGAGCGAGTTCTCAAGGAGGCGGTATATGTCCACTAGAGATTGGCAAGTCCGCCTGGAGGATATCCTTGAAGCGATTGGCAACCTGCAGACTTACATCCAGGGCATGGCCTTTGAAGAGTTCGCTGCCGATATAAAGACAGTGCGCGCCTCGGCGTACGAAGTTGGGATCATTGGGGAAGCGACTCGGCATATCCCTGATGAGGTGAGGACACGCTACCCTCAAGTTCCCTGGGATAAGATGCAGGCACTCCGTAACGTCGTTGTCCACGAGTATTTCCGGGTGGATGTGGCTATTCTCTGGCAAACGATTACCCAGAATCTGCCCCCACTGGTGCCCGTGTTGCAAGAGATTCTGAGGCGAGAACAATGACCCTGCCCAGCGAATGCTACACAGTCCAAAACCCGCTCATCCGCTATGCCACTGAAACAGGCTGGACTTATCTCCCGCCTGAGGAAGCCCTACGTCTGCGGCGCGGTGAAACGAGCCCTATTCTCTGGGATGTCTTTATCGAGAAGACGCAGGGGCTAAATCCCGGCACGGTTGACCACCTCAAGGCCGAGGAGGTGGCAAAGCGGCTCCTCCGCGTCCCGCCTACCATTGAGGGCAACCTCCAAGCCTGGGAGTTCCTGAAAGGGCTCAAGACCGTCTTCGTCGAAACCGAGCGGCGCGAACGCAACCTGCGCCTGCTGGATTTTGAAAACGTGCACCGCAACGCCTTTCACGTCACAGACGAATTTGAATTTACCAACGGCGTCTATACCATCCGCGGCGATGTGGTTTTTCTGCTCAACGGCATTCCAATCATCGTAGTCGAAACCAAAGCCGCCACCAAACTGGAAGGCATTGCTGAGGCGCTGGATCAGGTGCGCCGCTACCACTGCGAAGGTCCCGAACTGCTGGCCTTGATGCAGGTGTTCGGACTCACGCATCTGGTGCAGTATTACTACGGCGCGACCTGGAATCTCTCTCACAAGAATCTGTTCAACTGGAAGGAAGAGACAGCGGGTCGGGACTTTGAAACGCTCGTCAAGACCTTCGTCGCCCCTGAGCGGGTCCTGTGCGTGCTGCGGGATTTTATCCTGTTCACCCGCAAATATGACGAACTACAAAAGATCATCCTGCGCCCTCACCAGATGCGGGCAGTGGAGCGGGCACTGGTACGGGCGCATGACCCTAAAAGACGCCGTGGGCTCATCTGGCACACGCAAGGCTCGGGCAAGACTTACACCATGATCACCATCGCCAAGCGGCTGATCGAAAAGCCTCTACTTGAAAACCCGACAGTGCTCATGCTGGTGGACCGTAACGAACTGGAGACCCAGCTCTTCGGCAACCTCGCTTCTACTTTGCTGGGCCAAGAGGCTCGGCCCGTGACGAAAATCGGTTATTACACACAAGTAGGGAATGTCTGCATCGCCGAAAGCAAGCGGGGTCTGCGGGAACTTCTAGAAAGCGACACCCGCGGGCTCATCGTCTCCATGATTCACAAGTTTGATGACATCCCAGCCAATATCAATACTCGCAAAAACATCTTCGTGCTCGTTGACGAGGCGCATCGAACCACAGGCGGCGATTTGGGGAACTATCTCATGGGCGCACTCCCCAATGCCACTTACCTGGGCTTCACCGGCACCCCTATTGATAAAACTGCCTACGGCAAAGGCACCTTCAAGGTATTCGGCACCGGTGATCCCCAAGGCTATCTGGACAAGTACACCATCGCCGAGTCCATCCAGGACGGCACCACCCTGCCGCTCTACTACTCCCTGGCACCGAATGAGCTGCGGGTGGACCGCGAAACATTGGAGCGCGAGTTTCTGGAATTGACTGAGGCCGAGGGCATGAGCGACATCGAAGACCTCAACCGGGTGCTCGACAAAGCTGTCAACCTTCGCAACATGCTTAAGAACCGCGAACGGGTACAGCGCATCGCTCAATATGTGGCTCAGCACTTTAAAGAAACTGTTGAGCCAATGGGCTACAAGGCGTTTCTGGTGGGCGTGGACCGGGAGGCGTGCTGCTTGCTCAAAGAGGCTTTGGACAAATACCTGCGACCCGACTACTCGCAAGTGGTTATCAGCCCTGCCCACAACGACCCGCCCGAAATTGCCCGTTACCACCTTTCCGAGGACGAGGAGAAACGCATCCGCAAGGCGTTTGTCAAACCGGGTGAGCTACCCAAGATCCTCATCGTCACTGAGAAACTCCTGACCGGCTACGACGCGCCTGTACTCTACTGCATGTACCTGGATAAGCCAATGCGCGACCATGTGCTGCTGCAAGCCATTGCCCGCGTCAACCGCCCTTATGAAGATGAAAACGGCAAGCACAAGCCCGGCGGGTTTGTGCTCGATTTCGTGGGCATTTTCGAAAATCTGGAGAAAGCGCTGGCGTTCGACTCAAAAGAAGTACAGAGCGTCATCGAGGGATTAGAGGTGCTCCAGGAGCGCTTCACGCAGATGATCGCGCGGGGGCGGGTGGAATACCTGTCCCTAATGGCGGGCGAAACGGCAGATAAGGCGGCGGAGGCGGCGCTGGAAGGGTTCCGTGACGACGAGAAACGGCAGGCGTTTTACCGGTTCTTTGGCGAACTGGAAGACCTCTACGAGATCCTCTCGCCTGACCCATTTCTGCGCGGCTTCATGGACGACTATGAGCGGCTGGCGGACCTGTATGCGCTGCTGCGCTCTGCTTATGAAGGAGGGGGGCTGATAAACAGGGAGCTGACACGCAAGACCGCGTATCTGGTTCAGGAGCATACACAAGCGGGGCTCATTAGCGAGAGCCTTGGCGTCTACGAGATCACCCCGCAGACGCTCGATCAAATCGCCCAGAGCAACCAGCCGGACACGGTGAAGGTGTTCAACCTGCTCAAGAGCATCGGGCAGAAGGTGGAAGACGAGGCAGCCGCAGCGCCGTATCTTCTTTCCATCGGTGAGCGGGCGGAAGCAATCGCTGAAGCCTTCAAGCAGCGTCAGATTTCCACGCAGGAAGCGCTAAAGCAATTGGAGGAACTGGTGCGCGAAATCAACGAAGCCGCCCGCGAGCAGGCGGAGCGCCATATCTCCGCCGAATCGTTCGCCGTGCTCTGGATGCTCAAACAAGCGGGCATATCCGTTGCCCAAGCGGAAGCGGTCGCGGACAAGATGGGGCTGGTCTTCGACTGCTACCCGCATTGGCGCACCAGCGACCGGCAAGCGCGCGAGGTGCGACGAGCACTCTACGGCCGCTTGGAGCAGGCGGAGGTCAAGGACATCCCTGCCATGGCGGAGCGCATCATGGCGGTGGTGCGCAGGGAGCGGGCATGAAGAAAACGGAGTGCCGGTTGCCGTCTTCAAAGCGGAGGTAGCAGCGTGGGCGCAGCGCATCGGCGTGCAGCCGAAGGAGATTCGCCTGCGCCCGATGAAGCACAAGTGGGCGAGTTGCTCCAGTAGGGGTCGGTTGACCTTTGATACGGCGTTGCTGCAGCGGCCGGCGCAGTTTCGCGCAGAGGCGATCGCTCACGAATTGCTGCACCTAAAGGTCCCCAATCACGGGAGGCTTTTTAAGGCTCTATCAAGGGCACTCTTATCCCAGGAGGATGAAGGGTGAGAGACGAGAAGCGAGGATGCGGCGTGAGCAGCTTCATTCATTCCGCTCAAATGCCTCCTACGCTCGCACTCCGCTTACACCGAGCTCATGAGACGGAATTCCTGATCGAAACGTTTGGGAAAAAAGAAAGGACGGTCACCATGAACATCTACGTAGGCAATCTGTCGCGCGGGGTCACCGAGGATGACTTGCGGGAGGCCTTCGCGGCCTTCGGACAGGTGGCGTCTGTCGCCATAATCAAGGACAAATACAGCGGTGAGCCAAGAGGCTTCGGGTTCGTGGAGATGCCCACCGCGGCCGAAGCCCTAGCCGCCATCGGCGGGTTGAACGGCAAGGAGTTGAAGGGACGAACGCTCACCGTTAACGAGGCTCGCCCGCGCACCGAAGGCCGGAGAGACGAGGGCAGGAGAGGTGGCGGCCGGCGCTGGTAAACGGTGCATAGATGTGACCGGATAGCCCACGACGTCACCTGACACTGACCGATATCCTCCGTCTGTGCAACCACTTAGATCATTTCCAGTCGCCCCGCTGGACATCACCTGAAACGAGGCGCCCCGGTGGAGGACTTCGTCACCATCGATGGCTCGTACGGCGAGGGCGGGGGGCAGATACTGCGCTCCGCCCTCACCTTGTCCATGATCACCGGCAGGTCACTCCAGGTCCAACGCATCCGCGCCGGGCGCCGCAAGCCCGGCCTCCAGCCTCAACACCTGGCTGGCGTGAAGGCCGCCGCCAACATTTGCCAAGCTCAAGTGGAAGGGGCTGCCCTGGGTTCCCAGGAACTGAGCTTTTCCCCGGGACCGGCGGTGCCGGGAGACTATGCCTTCGACGTGGCCGAGGAGCGGGGCAGCGCCGGGGCAGTGACCCTGGTGCTCCAGGCCATACTCCTGCCACTGGCCCTGGCGACCAAGACGCCGGCCCCGGACCGGGACCACCAGAAAATGGCCAGGAGCCATTCCCGTCTCCGCCTGTGCGGCGGCACCCACGTGCCCCTGAGCCCTTCCTTCCACTATCTGAAGCTGGTATTCCTCCCTACATTGGCCCGCCTGGGGGTCCAGGCAGACACGATCCTGAAAAGGTGGGGCTGGTATCCCAAGGGGGGCGGCCTCATCAACGTCCGGGTCCCCGCCGGGCAACCCCGTCCCACCGCCGCAGACTGGCGCCGGCGTGGGGAACTGGTGAGCCTGAAAGTGGTCTCGGCGGTATCTAACCTGCCTATCTCCATCGCCGAGCGTCAGAGATCCCGGGCCGAAAGCCTTTTGCGGGAGCGAGGGTTCGCGCCTGAGTTCGAGATCGTGAGCGCCAGTTCTGCGGGGCCAGGCACCTTGCTATTCCTCTCGGCGGAGTACGAGAATGCCCTGGCTGGGTTCACCGGGCTGGGGGAGAGGGGCAAGCCGGCCGAGAAGGTGACCGAAGAGGCCTGCCACGAGTTCTTCGCCCACCACGCGACAGATGGGGCGGTAGATCCCCATCTGGCCGATCAGATCATCTTGCCCCTCTCTCTGGCTCAGGGGGCTTCTGTTTTCACCACCTCAAGGATCACGCGACACCTGTTGACCAACATCTGGGTGGTGGCGCAGTTCCTGCCGGTGAGGTGCCAGGTGGAAGGACTGGAAGGGGAACCGGGAACGGTGAGTATCGTGCCCGGAGGGTAACGGGAGAGGCGTCCTGAGTCCAGCCAGGACCTGAGGATGCCGCTCAACCTTTATCAGCAGCGGTGAGCCTGGTATGGGTCAAGCCTTGCGTCGAGAGAAGTAGAGGGCACCCGCCCCTAGGGCTACCGCCAGAAGCCCACCGCCAATGATGGGCAGGAAGAGACAGAGCAGAACCACCAGGCCCTGACGAGAGCCAGGTGCTACACCGCCAGCCGGCACCGTTGGGGCTGGGGTGGCCGAGCGGGTTGGCCCTGGCGAGGCCTTAGCCTTCGCGCTCAGGCTCTGCCGCCACTGGGCGTCCAGGCCGTCGGTGCTCAGGCCAAGGACCTGCGTCAAGGCGGTCTCCTGGGTGGTGCCCTCCTTGAAGGCCGCCATCAACTGGGCCATTTTTCCCCGGCCGAAATCGTCGATGAGGTATTTCACCACGCTGTAGCTTTCGGCGTAGTATAGCGTGACCTGCCGGGGATCACCCGGATAGCTGCTCAACGAGCGCAAGGAGAAAAGCCGGTTCTCCTTGATGGCCTGATTCAAGGCCGAGGCGTAGGGCGATTCCAGATCCCCCTCCATGTACATGGCCAGCCCCTCATTGAGCCACCGCGGCACCTCGCCATAAGGGTTATCGGTGGCCTGGTGCACCGCCACATGCGTGAGCTCGTGGACCAAAGCCCTTTTGCCCCAACTCAACCGGCCTTCGCTGATGTCCAGGAGAATGATCCCCATCTCTGAGAAAGACACCCCACCCGTCCACTCGGAGTGCCGCGGCTCCAGGGCGCCCAACAGGTCCGTCTGGCTGCCGTAAATGAAGATCTTGACTGTCAGTTCCACCTTGATCCCGGTGTCGCGGTCGATCTGTTCTAGCCCCTTGGCTGCAGCGTCCAGGAGCGCCTGCCCAAAGTCCTGGCTCCCTCGATACCACGAGAGGACCAGCTTTCCCCGGCTTAGTTGCTGCCAGGTGTAACGGGTATCCGCGTAGACGAAGCTCTTCGGCGGGGTTTTCAGGGTGTGGCCAGCGGCATCTTCGATGCGCCAATAATACTCCACCTCCACCCCCGGTGGCACGTAGGACTTCTTGGTATTCCAGACGTATTCAGTCGTGATCTCTTTGGACGGCTGGAACTCCGGATAGGCGGTATTCACCGCCGCCTCGCCCGCCAGTTGGTAGACCAGGGTGATCCGAACGATGTCGCTGGAGCCCCTAGCCTCCAGGGTGAATTTCACCTGGGTGGGGAAGCTGGTTAGATAGCTATCCTGGGTGACGGTGATCTCCCCCTGGGCTTGAGCCGGGAAAATCCAGGTCAGCGATAAAGCCAGGAGGATAATGACCAAGGGTAATCGCTTCACGTTAACATCTCTACAAAGTTAGGCTTGGATTTCTCCAAGCTATCTGGCCATCCTCAGATAGGCTTCAATGAAACCGTCGATCTCGCCATCCAGAACGGCGGCGGTATCCGAGGTCTCATAGCCCGAGCGGTGGTCTTTGACCATGTTATAGGGATGCAAGACATAAGACCGGATCTGGTTGCCCCATCCCGCCGCGACGTGCTGGCCTTTAAGGCGAAGGATCTCCTCCTCTTTTCTCTCCAGCTCGATCTCCAGGAGCCGGGCCCTCAGGATCTTCAAGGCGGTCTCCTTGTTCTGCAACTGGGAACGCTCGTTCTGGCAGGTGACCACTATCCCCGTAGGCCGGTGCGTGATGCGCACGGCGGTGCTGGTCTTCTGGACGTTCTGACCACCTGCTCCCGAGGATCGGAACACGTCTATCTCCAGGTCATCGGGGTTGACGGCCACCTCCACCTCCTGCTCCACCTCAGGCATGACCTCCACCAGGGCAAAAGAGGTGTGACGGCGATGGGCGGCGTCGAAAGGCGACAGCCGTACCAGTCGGTGCACGCCACGCTCGGCAGTCAGGTAGCCATAGGCATAGGGCCCAATGATCTCCACCGTGGTGCTCTTGATGCCCGCCTCCTCGCCCCAGGTGGTGTCCAGGACATTACCGGAATAGCCGCGCCGCTCGGCCCAACGCAGGTACATGCGCAGAAGCATCTGGGCCCAGTCCTGGGACTCCGTCCCACCGGCGCCGGCATGGATGGCCAGGATGGCGTTCTTCCGGTCGTGCTCGCCGCCCAACATCAGTTGGAACTCCAATTGATCCAGCCGCCGGGCCAGGGCTGAGGCCTCCTCACCCACCTCCTGGTTCAGGGCCGTATCGCCCTCGGCCTGGGCCAACTCGGCCAGATCTACCAGATCACTGGCCTGCTTCTCCAGCCCTCGCCAGAGCTCCACCTGTTCTCTTAGCTGCATCAGGTCCCGCATGACCTTCTGCGCCCTTTCCTGGTCCAGCCAGAAGTCCCCAGAGGCGGACTCTTCCTGGAACCTCGCGATCTCCTTTTCCTTCCCAGTCAGGTCAAAGGCGCACCTGGATGTTCGAGATCCGCTGGCGCAGCGATGCCAGCATCGTTATCAATTCTTCCATAGGTTCTCCCACTTTCGTCACTAGGAAAGAAAAACTCCCAAGCTCGTCCCGAGAACACCACCCCGGGGGCCTGGCGCTTCAACCCTAGGT
>JACQYG010000192.1 GCA_016208345.1 Chloroflexota bacterium | reverse complement strand
CCAGGAGCAACTCCGAGGCCCTGGACTCTGGCGTCACCATCATCTATCCTTCGGAGCGCTGCGCCGCCCCCGGCCCCTATGCCCTGGGCGTTCACGTGCCACTTTTTACCAGTGTAGAAAACTTCTGGTACACCGGCCGCTTGAGAAAGGCCAGTTTCTTTACTAATAATCACCCCCGGCACCCCCACCTCGGCCTCAGTGAGCGGCACCGCCACCACAGCCTTGCCCGTATCCATTGCGATCCCCCTGGTCTACGGTCGTGCTACATGCGCTGCGGCACTAAGCATATCACACCCGGTCTCAGGGCAGCAAGCCCGAGTGGAAGAAAGGTGTTGCACGACGAGGTGACGGAGCTGGGGGCCCGGTGACGGTGGCCTGTCGGGCGACGGGGGGTCACAGTGCCAGAATATCCAAGGTCAACCCTATTTCCGTGTGAGCCTCCACACGTGGTAGATGCGCTGGAGGGCAGTGAAGTTGGTGAAGATAGCCAGCACCCACAGGGCGGGCACTATCCAGTCCAGGAGGAGCCCCAGGGTGAGGATGGCCACCCGCTCTGGCCGGCCTAACAGGCCCACCTCGCACTTGAGCCCCAATCCCTCGGCCCGGGCCCGGGAGTAGCTCACCATCAGGGAACCCACGATCACCACGTAGATCAGCAGGACCTCGACCATGGCCCCTTTTCCGGTGTAGAGAAGCAAAAGCCCGAAACAGACTGCCGCCTCAGAGAAGCGGTCCAGATTGGAGTCCAGAAAAGCGCCGAACGGCGTCACCCGGTTGGTGAGCCGCGCCAGGGAGCCATCGAACATATCGAAGATCGAGGCCAGGACAAAGGCAGCCCCGGCCCAGCGCAGCTCCCCCAGGACGATGATCAGACCAACGGCAGCGTTTAGCCCAAAGCCCATCACCGTCAGCATGTTTGGGGTAAGCCCAGTCCGGGCGATGAGGCGGGTCACCGGGACCAACCAGGCGCGGATTCGCTCTTTGTCGATCAGGTTGGTGATCAAGGTCTGGCTCCTGTAAGCATCTTGGGGCTCTCGCCTGGCGATCCTCCTGCCACAACCGGCCTCGCTCACAGATTCTTCGTGGCCCCAAGCTTCTTTTCCCTGGTTTCCTGGTAGAAGTCCAGGATCCTGGCCGCCACCTTGTCCCATGAGTAGGCCTGGGCCTTCACCTGGTCCTGCTGGCCCATCCTCTCCCGGAGGTCCCGATCGGCCAACAGGTGCACCAGCGCCGCGGCCAGGGCTCGCTCGTCCTGGGGCGGCACCAATAATCCCTCCCGGCCATGAGCGATGACATGACGATAGCCCGGGATGTCCGTGGCGACCACCGGCTTCCCGGAGGCCATGGCCTCCAGGAGCACTATGCCCTGGCTCTCGAAACCAGTAGAGGGGGCGCAGAAAACGTGGCAGGTGCGATAGTAACGAGGCTTGTCCTCCTCGGAGATACGGCCCACGAACTCCACGTCCCCCAGCCGGAGCTGGCGCAGGTAACGCTGGAAGGACACCACCTCGTGGGATTGATAAGCCCCGGCCACGATAAGCCGAGCCTGGGGGAACTCTTGCTTCACGTAGGGGAAGGCCCGCAGGAGGTAGCGGAAACCCTTGCGCTTCTCCATACGCCCCATGAAAAGGATGTTCAGCCTGCCATCATCGAACTGAGACATGGGCCGCACCCCAGGTGCGGCAAACGAATCGTAGTCAATACCGTTGGGGATCACCGTATAGTTCCCTGGGAAGTAGCGGCTCACTAGCTCCAGGGCCGCCAGGGACACAGCGATGCGGCCGTCTAGCCGGTTGACGAAACGCCGCAGGAGGGGTTTGCCGTAGAGATACCCGGGGTGGGAGGGGCGGTAGGCGTGGAAGGTGCCCACGTTCACCGTCTTGGAGTGGCGCAACACCACTAACGGCAGCACCGGCATCAGGGGCTCGTGAAGGTGTATGACCTCGAACTGCTCCTGCTTCAGGATGCGTTTAACCGAGGGGTAGGCGCGCAAAGACACCGAGATGCGCGCCCAGGAGCCCGACACCGGGAGAGAAACGATGCCCCCGAATTTGTAGACGTTGTCCTCCAGCTCGTCCTGATCGGTGGAGGAGGGGGCGATGATCTTCACCTGGTGTCCCCGGCGGGTGAATTCCTGGTTCAGGTGATAGATGTGCTCTGTCACCCCGCCCGGGTACGGATAGTCGTAGGGTGACACCAGGGCTATCTTCACCGGCTTTGACCCTCCAGGAGCCAAGTGACCGCTTTCTTAATCCTCATGCCCGGCGTGACGATGACCGAGCGAAACACCTGAGGGGCGGCGATGGAATAATGGTCGCTGAAGTTCCAGAAGGAGCCCCCGGCCTGGGTGGTGCGCTCCAAGAGGGCCTGCCGCAGGTCGGCGATGGTGTGGCCCGGGAAGAGGGTGTGGGCGCTGCCAACGGTAGCCAGGCCATGCGAATCGCTGCCCCCGCACGCCGCTAGATGCCAGTGGATCTCGTTCAGGTGAATCACCTTTTTGTAGGCCACTCGCCCGGCGTAGCTGGGGTTCAATATTTCGATGCCATCCAGGTAGATCTCATCGGAGGGCTTCCGCATGACCCGGTTTATGGCCCTCTGACCCACGCTGGGGGCCAACCAGCTCAAGGGATGGGGCACGATGCAGAGGCCGCCCTGACGGTGGACGGCGGCCACTGTTTTCTCCAGGGACTGAAGAAGCCGGATGGGTTCCCGGATATCCAGGGCCAGCAGGTGGCCGTTCAGGGTGGATATCTCCATGCCCACCATCACCGGGACTCGATAGTTGCGCTTCACCGCCAACTCCCGAGCCTGGAAGGCGCCCCGGATCTCGTCGTGGTCGGTGATGGCGATTGTGTCCAGGTCGGTGTGGTACTCCACGTACTCCAGCACCTCTCGGGGCGTGGCCAGGCCGTCGTTGGCCCGGCTATGGATATGCAGGTCAGCCTTGCCCAGTTTCTTCTCTTCGGTCAATCATTGTCTCCCAACATGCAGCCTTCAGTTTTCGGCCTTCAGCCGCCAGTTGCAACGCGATCCCTCAAACCACGAGGTCGCTGAAATCGTGGAGTGATCCGCAATCCGCAATTCACTATCCGCAGTTGTCGTCTCTATACATCTGCCACCGGCCACATGGGCTGGAAATACACCCACTGGTCGGGGTAATGCCGGAGGAATTTCTCCATCATCGCCACCACCTGGGCCATGCCCGCGGTCAGGTCCCGCGAGAAATCCCCGGTCCGCGTCAACTCCAGGGGCGGCTCCACGTATGCGGCGAAGGTATCCCCGGGCAGGCGCCGGCTGAAGGTCATCACGATGGTGGCACCAGTGCGCAGGGCCAGGGTCACGTGGCCGTCCGGCAGGGTTGCCACCTCCCCGAAGAACGGAAAGGGAATGCCGCCGTTCGTCACGTCCCGGTCCGCCGCCAGGGCCACCAACTCGTTCCGCCGCAGGGCCCGCACCATAGCCTTGAGGCTCCCCATATCGTCCACAGGCAGGAACAAAAGCCCCTTGCTCCGCCTGAGCCCGACCACGTAGTAGAAAAGCTGGGGCGGCTGTAGCCGCTCGGCCAAGGTCACAATAGGCTCCCGGCGGGCGGCCAGTATCTGGCCCACCACGTCGATATTGCCAAAGTGGCAGCTCACGATGATGACGCCTTTGCCCGGGGCCTTGGCCTCCTGTACCCAATCCCATCCCTGAACCTGCACCCATCGCTCCACCTGCTCCAAGGTCAGGTGGGGAACTCGGAACAAATCGAAGTAGTTCTTGGCCTGATTGCGGAAGACCTGCTCGGCCACCCGGCCGATCTCGACCCGGGTGGCACCGGGCCCCAAGACCCGGCGGAGATTGCTCCGCACCACGCGAGCCGAACGCCGGTCCAGGCGATAGGCCAGGGAGCCGCCAAGCCCAGCTAACCAGTAGCCCAGGCGGGGGGGCACCCACGGCACCACCAGGCCGGCCAACCGGAAGGCCCAGTAGGTCAACATCGCCTCAGGCCTGGGCCGCCGCCGACCACAAGGGCCGGAACATGTACCACTGGTCCGGGTGCTTCCGTATGATCTCCTCCAGGGCGCTCACGATCTTCTGGGTCAGGGCGGCCACATCGCGCTGGCGGTCTCCGGTGGCCTCGTACTCAATGGGCGCGACAAAGCCACCAGCGAAATGATCGTC
Organism: Chloroflexota bacterium; assembly: GCA_016208345.1. Lineage (GTDB taxonomy): Bacteria > Chloroflexota > DTOL01 > DTOL01 > JACQYG01 > JACQYG01. Next base: position 2,451 of record JACQYG010000192.1, on the reverse strand, counting down.
AGCCAGCCTAGCCAGGTAGCCCACCAGGACCTTCGCCCCGGTCTTCAGGGAAAGGGCGGCCGGCGCCGCTGGCAGCGAGACCGTGCCATCGAAGAAGCGCACCGGAACCCCTTCGCCGTTGGTGGGCAGATCGATGGCTAGGCCCACCACCTGGTTTTGCTTCAGGGCCTGGTACAAGCTGGTTCAGCCGCTCGGGCCGGAAAGAGTCGGCCACGGCGTTCGTGGGATAGGTCCGGGCGGCCAGCACCGCTCCGGCCAGGTCCCAGTTGCCGAAGTGCGACAGCACCAGGATAACGCCCTTGCCATGGGCCAGGGCCCGGTCCAGGTGTTCCCACCCCAAGCTCTGCTTCACCAGGGAGATGACTTCCTGGTCGGAGAGCCGGGGCAGCCGCAGGAACTCCACGATCACCTTGGCATAGTTGCGAATGGAACGACGGGCCGTTTCCACCACCTGGCGGGGGTCGGCGTCGTGTCCCAGCACATGGCGCATGTTCTCCACGGTGATCTGCCGCTTCTTGCGCCACAGGAAAAAGAAGAGATCACCCAGCCGCATGGCCACGAAGTAGGAAAGGCGTACCGGCGCTGTTTGTGTCAGAAACATCAGGACCCGCATAGACCAATAGGTGATCATTGACCTCGAATGAACTCCTCTACCATTTCTCGCGCCTGGGAATCCGGATACTGGACCGGGGGCGATTTCATGAAGTAGGCGGAGGGCCCGGCCAGGGCGCCCTTGATCCCCCGGTCCAGGGCCAGCCTGGCACAGCGCACGGCGTCGATAACCACACCGGCGGAGTTGGGGGAATCCCACACCTCCAGCTTGCACTCCAGATTAAGGGGCACGTCGCCGAAGGTGCGCCCCTCCATGCGGATGTAGCACCATTTGCGGTCGGTGAGCCAGGGCACGTAGTCGCTGGGCCCCACATGGACGTTATCGGCCCCCAGGTCATAGTCGAGCTGGCTGGTCACGGCGTTGGTCTTGGAGATCTTCTTGGACTCCAGGCGGGAGCGCTCCAGCATGTTGTAGAAGTCGGTGTTGCCGCCGAAGTTGAGCTGGTAGGTGCGCTCCAGTTTCACGCCCCGGTCTCGGAAGAGCCGGGTCAGCACCCGGTGGGTGATGGTGGCCCCCACCTGAGACTTGATGTCGTCGCCGATGATGGGCAGGGCCCGCTCCTGGAAACGCTTTTGCCAGTATTCCTCCCGGGCGATGAACACCGGGATGCAGTTGACGAAGGCACACCCGGCGTCCAGGATCTGCTCCACGTACCACTTGGTGGCCTCCTCGCTGCCCACCGGCAGGAAGCTCACCACCACGTCGGTCTTGGTCTCTTTGAGGATGTGCACGATGTCGGCAGTGGCGCCTGGTGCCTTCTTGATGATCTGGGAAAGGTATTGGCCCAACCCATCGTGGGTCATGCCCCGCTCCACCCTGACCCCCAGGGTCGGGACCTGGCAGAACTGGTAGGTATTGTTGGGCGAAGTATAGATGGCCTCCGAGAGGTCCTTCCCCACCTTATTCACATCGATGTCGAAGGCAGCGGAAAACTCAATGTCCCGGATGTGATAGCCCCCCAGGTTCACGTGCATCAAGCCGGGCACGAAATCGTCCTCTTGGGCGTTCCGGTAATAATACACGCCCTGTACCAGGGAGGAGGCACAGTTGCCTACCCCGATGATCGCCACCCTGACCTTGCCCGGCGTTCGCTCTTCTTTGACCCTGCTCAATTCCAAAAAGCTCCTTTCTCAAAAGCTCAATTCCATTTATTACATGTTATCTTGCCGCGCCATCCCCGCGTCTCGTCTGCCCATCAGCTCTGCCAGGGCTTCCTGGCACTGGGCCAGTTTGCGGCGGTTCAAGGAACAGTAGGCCTGGCGCCCCTCTTTGCGCCGAGAGATGATGCCGGCCTTGCGGAGGATGCGCAGGTGCCAGGAAGCCAGTGGTTGGCTGATGCGCAGGGCCTGGGTGAGGTGTGACACGCTGATCTCCTGGTAGCCCGCCAGGAGCTGGACGATGCGCAAGCGCTCCACGTCGCCCAGGGCCTTCAGGGCCGTCCGCAGCTCCCGGAGGTCAAGGGCGCTGTCCAGGTCTACTTTGATCTCTTTCAATATACCGCTCGATGCGTTCACCCGGGTGAACGTGGCCACGGCCCCTACTCCACCTGCACCTCGGTAATCGGTTTGGCGGGGGCTTGACCCCCTGGCGAATGGCAGAGAATCTATAAAGAAGCATTTATATATTATCCGACTTCGGCCCTCTTGTCAAGCCCCTCGTCTAGTCTCTTGCGTAATAGAAGGATTTGTGCTAGGATACCGTTGCGCTGGGGAATCGTCTAGTGGTAGGACAGCAGACTCTGGATCTGCACGCCGAGGTTCGCCTCCTCGTCCCCCAGCCTTCTCGGTCTAGCCCAAGAAGTTACCCCTGACCACGTCCCTTCCCGAATTCGTCACCCT
>JACQYG010000206.1 GCA_016208345.1 Chloroflexota bacterium | reverse complement strand
GTCGGCCACCTCCTGGTCGGTAAGGTGCTGGTTGGGCATCTGGCCGCCAGGGTTCTTCAACCAGCCAGCAACGAACTCCGGGGTGCGGCGCACGGTGACCTTGGTCAGGTCGGGGGCATAGTAGGCACCGTTGCCCAGGATGGTGTGGCAGCCAATGCAATCGTGAGCCTGCCAGGCCCTCTTACCGGCAGCCACCTGAGGGGTGAGATTGCTCTCATTGGTGCGGGCCGGCACCTGGGCCAGGGAATCCAGGCTCAGGGCCAGGAAGGCCAGGCTGAAAAGAATGGTGCCCACAATAAAGGCGCTGCGCAGGACACTCTTGTTCATTGGCGAACCTCCAAGACGATGTGGGGACGCGGAGACACGGGGATTCATCACGTCACCGTGTCCCACTCTCACCATGTTCTCCTTTGAGACGCTCGTAGACGGCCTCACCCACGCACTCCCTGGCCATCTTGCACCAATCGAGGCACGATGGTCCCCGGTCCTTCATCACCGGCGTGCCACAGTTATGGCAGCGGGTCACGCGCTCGTCGGTCCAGATCTCCACCTCATTGCCGCAGTTGGTGCAGTAGGTAGTCTCTGGCACCGGCTCCCGGATGGCATGGCTACCGGGGCAGAACTTGTTCATCGCCATTTTTCGGATACCTCGTTCTACCCCCAACCCAGGGCCTTCTTGGCCGCATCGCTCATGCGGCTGGGGCTCCAGGGCGGATCCCAGACCAGGCGCACCTCGGCGGTCTTGACGCCCGGCACCTTGGCCACGGCGGCTTGCGCCCCTCGGCCGATGCTATCGTGCAGCGGGCAGCCGGGGGTGGTGAGGGTCATCTCCACCTTGACGTTGTCGTTAACAATGTCAACGTTGTAGATGAGCCCCAGGTCCACTACGTTGAGACCCAATTCCGGGTCTTCCACGCCCCGCAGGGCGGCCATAACCTGATCCTTGGTAACCATATTGTTCTCCTCCTGAAAGTGTGTTGGCGCAAATACGGTCTACATCTCTGCCATCTTCTTGCCCACGTCCTCCAGGGTGGCCGGTGGCAGGAGGCGATGGGTCATTGGAAAGAGCACGTTGTCTTCCTTATGGATGTGCTGGCCCAACCCGGCGATGATCTGCCGGGAGACCCGTTGCAGTTCCAGGGTCGCAGGCGGCACCGTCTTGGCGGGGGCGGCGGCCACCTGATCGGCCAGGCTACGCCAGGCATCCATGGTGGCCAGCAGGTCCACGTGCTCGTGGCGCATCACTGCCGTGGGACCACGATCACCGCCCATGACGGCCTCCAGGGGTGGGAAGAGTGCCTCTTCCTCTTGCTTAAAGTGCCGGGCCAGGGGGCCGTCCAGGAAAGTCCGGAAATCGGCCAGCACGGCCAGGGCTTCCGGCGATGCGCCTTTGGCGGCCAGGTCGGCCACGGCCTTGTCCAGGGCCGCCAGTTTGGCCAGGGCCACCACGTGATCCTGGGCCAGAGGCACCAGGGGGCTATTGGTAGGGATAGGACTGTTCACGCCGCCTCCAGTTAGCTAATAGTAGATAGCTGATAGCCAGTGGCGGTTGGCCCACCGGCAAGCCGCTATCCGCTGATTTGCATATCAACAAGATCTGCCAGGGTGATGGCTTCGAGTTCCTGAGTCACCAGGTTCTGAATCCGTGTAGTTACCCGCCGCACCGGACAGGCTATGCTGTTGGTGGGACAGTCGTGATTGGCCTCGACGATGCAGCGGCTCAAAGACATGGGCCCTTGCGCCGCCTCGATGACCTGGCGCAGGGTGATCTCCCCCGCCGGCCGGGCCAAGTGCACCCCGCCTCTTGCACCGCGCTCCGTGCGCACCACCCCGCCCCGCGCCAGCGCCTGGACGATCTTCCCCAAGTAGGCCGGAGGTATATTTTGCCGGGCCGAGATCTCCCGCACCGGGGCGGCACCGTTCTTGGCCAGATCCAGGGCCAACCGCAGGGCGTATCCTTCTTGCTTGCTCAGTTGCATGGCCTGGTAATATTAAGATAATGTTGTATTATTTATCCGCATTGTACCACAAAAAAGACCCGATGACAAGGGGTTTTGGGGGAAAATTTGATCTATTCTGGCAATGGGCCAGAGAATGACAATTGAAACTTTCCTGAAGAAAGAGTGCTCGTGGGGGTTCAAGCGTGCGCTTCTGTAATCGTTGCTCAATGAAGGACCTTGGCTTCACGTAGCACTAACTTGTTCTGAAAAAAGATCATGGGCGATTGCGGTACAGGGTACAGAACCCTATGTCGTGGCTTCGTTCCATGTTGTCCTGTACATAACTCTCAAGCAGAGCCGGTTTCAAATGATCTGAACCCAAAGGAGTGAGGCAGACGGAACGAATCCGCTGCTGCTTAATGGCGGCGATGACTTCCGCTTGCCCGCTCTGGCCGAATGCCGTCACCAATGGGTAATCAAAAGGAGTGGGATTTTTCAGCCCAGTCACGAGATAATATAATCCGGCAGATGGGCTAAGAATGAACAGCTGCTCACCGTTGGTGATCTCCATAAGCATCTTGGTCTGAGCACGCACTCCCTCAATGAAAGAAACTGGCACCAAGGCTCCGCGCAAATGGGGAAGGGGCGAGAACTGGTAATCCCCAGATGCGATCCATAGAACAGGGTTGATGAGGAGATACCTCACCCCAATTTCTCACCACAACAGGAATACTGTGCGCATGAAAAGCATCCGGCGGGCGTTAATGCTGAAGATTCGGCGACAGGCCCACGCCAACCCAAGCAGGAGTGCGGGTACCATGCAGGTC
>JACQYG010000101.1 GCA_016208345.1 Chloroflexota bacterium | reverse complement strand
TTAGCGCCTATGTGCTTTCCGATGCCATCATCGTTCTCTTCGGCGGCATCGAGCTCGCCCGCGTTATCCACCGGCTCTCCGCCCTGACCTTCGGGTTATTGGGCGCCTTTCACCTGGCCTACAGCGCCTACGAGATCATCACCAAACGTTCCAGCCTGGGGATGCTTCCCGCCGTGAAGGATCTGACCGATGCCTGGGGGGCGTTCTTGTATTACCTTGGCCACCGAAAGACCGAGCCGCGGTATGACCGTTATGATTTTAAACAGAAGGTGGAGTATTGGGCTGTTGTCTGGGGCTTCGTGATCATGGGGATCACCGGAGTGATGATGATATTCCCGGCCCAGGTCACCCGTTTTATGCCCGGTGAAATAATCCCGGCGGCCAAGGCCGCCCACGGCGGCGAGGCGATTTTGGCAGCCCTGGCGATCCTCACCTGGCACGTATACAATGCGCACCTCCGCCCTGGGATCTTTCCTTTCGACACTTCCATCTTCACCGGCAAGATCCCCAAACAGCGCATGATCGAAGAGCATCCCCTGGAGTATGCCAGGATGATATCGCAAGCTGCGGCGGACAACGATGACTCAGAGCACGCCTAGCAGAACTCCGGATATCTCCTCCTGCCGAAACTGGGGGAGGCTACTGAACAGGGCGATATGACTTTATGTTGAGCTTCAGGCAGCGGCGTGGCTGGCCCGGGTGCCGTGCCATAATTCAGGCCGGCTTGGGCTAACGCACCGCCGGGCCGCCTTATATTTCGGCGAGAAAGGGAAGACGTATGGCCCTCCCGCCCATCTTTCAGCTCATCGATCTTCGCCAGCCCCGGATGCGCCGTCGTGCCGTTTTGGTAGGCGGGACCGCCCTGGTGATGATCGTGCTGTTCATGGGCATCGTGTATACCTGGGATTACATGAGCACCCCGGCTTTTTGCGGCACTACCTGCCACACCATGCCGGTGGAATACGCTGCTTACCAGCGCTCCCCCCACGCCCGGGTGGACTGCGTCAATTGCCACATCGGCAAGGGGGTTAACACCGCCATTGCCACCCGTATTGAAGATAGCCGCCACGTTATAGATGTGGCCTTCACCAGGTACGAGCTACCCATCACGGTACGAAACCTCCGTCCCTCTCGGGATACTTGCGAGAAATGCCACTGGCCGGAGAAATTCTACGGCGATAAGATCCGGGAGGTCAAGCGTTATCTGGACGACGAAAAGAATACCGAGACGCGCACCTACCTGATCATGAAGACCCGAGGCGGCTCGTCCCGGGACGGCCTGAGCATGGGCATTCACTGGCACGTGGAGGCCGACGTCTATTACGTGGCCACCGATAAGTTCAAACAAGATATCCCGTGGGTCCAGGTGATAGACAAATCCGGCAAGAAGACGGAGTACCTGGACGTTAGTTCCAAGATCTCTGTTGAAGAGATAGCCAGGCTTCCGAAGCGGCGCATGGACTGCATCGACTGCCACAACCGTGCCTCTCACCTGGTCCGGTCACCGGAGCTGTCAATGGACAACCTCCTGGCCCTTCAGCGCATTGACAAGAGCATCCCCTTTATCGAGAAAAAGGGTGTAGAGGTATTAAATGCCAGGTATCCTTCCCCGGACGATGCCATGAAGGCCATTGATGGCCTGGACGGTTTTTACCGGTCCTCATATCCCGACACATATTCCAAGAAGTCTACGGCCATCAAGACGGCCATCGACCTCTTAAAGACGACCTACAAGGAAACGAACTTTCCGCACCTGGAGGTGGATTGGCAGACCTATCCCAACAACGTTGGGCACAAAGAGTTTCCCGGCTGCTTCCGCTGCCACGACGGGAAGCACCTGGCCACGGACACAGCCGTCCCGGCGGAGAGAAATAACATCCGCTTGCAGTGCAACATCTGTCATTCCATCCCCAGGACCGTGGCCGAGAGCCAGCCGCCGCCCCACGACATCCCCATCGTCACCCTTACCGAACCTGCCTCCCACCTGGCCGGGGACTGGATGGCCAAGCACCGCTCCGAGGTTAGCCCTGCCTGCCAGAGCTGCCATGGGCCGATCAAGTACAGCCCGAAGCCTGATATCAAAGACCAGAGCTTTTGCGCCAACGTTAGCTGTCATGGCACGGGGTGGAAGAAGTACGTGAGCCTGATCGAGGCCCAGCCCAGCGTGCCAACCCTGCCCCTGCCGACGCCAACCCCCGCGCCCGCCTGGACCCCGGCGGCTGGGGCCACGCCCACTCCCGCGGCACCGGCGGTCACGGCCCCGGATATCCCCCATGCCCTGGAGGGCCGCGACGATTGCCTGCTCTGCCACGGGCCGGGCGGGGCCAAACCGGTGCCCGCCGATCACGCCGGGCGGGCCAACGATTCGTGCCGGGTCTGCCATCAGCCCAAGAGATGAGCCCTTGGGGTGAAAAAGGCCGGAGGAGCGAGTCTCCTCCGGCCTATCTATGGGTCGCAGCGCCAGGCAGGATTCAGCCTTCCCTCCTCCTGCCGGTGATCCACCACAATAGCACCATCGCACTGCCCATGAAAAGCGCCACCGCGGCCACGCCCAGGGCGTAGTACTGCTCCGGCGACAGGCCGGCGGCCGCCGCTTTGGCTGGGGCAGGCGTGACCTCGGGTTTGGCCACGGGCCCGGATTTTGACTCCAAGGCAGCCAGGCGCCGGAGCTTGGAGGCCTCACCCTTGATCTCGTCCAGATCCAGTTTCAGCGGGGCGTTACCGTACCAGTGCGTGTAGTCGGGATTAGCGTGGTAGGCGCCTTTCCAGGCCTGGATCAGGTCGAACTTGTACATACGGAAGAACAGGGCCTCGATCTGGGAGGTCTTCTCGTAAAGCTGCTGCCCGGTCAGGACTAGGGTGTGACCGGCCAGGGGATTGGGTGGCCGGTTCTCCGGCATGGGGTCCAGGAGCTTGTCTTGGTAAAGCCCCTCGATGACCTTGAGGGCCTCCCCGGCGATGGAGTCCGATTGGCGCTTGATCTCATCAGCATTGCCCAGCTTGTGCTCGGCGAAGCGCCGGTCGTGGCAGAGGGTGCAGTTGGCCAGCATCTTGGCCCGCTCGCGTTCGAAGGTCGCTTTGGTGATGCCGTTCATCATGATCCCGGAACCCGGGTCCTTGACCTGTTTGTTGCCGGTGTCCTCGTTCCCCACGAATTTCCCCTGGGAGGCGCCGCCCAGGGTGATGCCCTGGCTCACGTCATGGGTCCCTTTATACATGTGACAGGTGACACAGGTGGGCACCCGGCCGCCTTCCTCCCAGCCTTTGCCTTCCACGTTGTAGATCACGCCGTGCTTGGGAGTGGTCGGGGCCCATGTGACAGGTGGCGCAGGCGCGGGGCTCCTTGGCTTCCTTGGGCGAGAAGACATGGCGGGTGTGGCAGGAATCGCAGCGTTTTTGAACGCTGTGACATGCCCCACACCCCTCCTCCTGCATGGCTGGATACTGGGCCAGACGCCGGGCGGCTCCCTGGTGCAGGTCCCAGCCCACACCATGTTTGCCGGCCATGTGCTGGGTGAACTGGGGGTTGTGGCATTTGCCGCAGGTGTCCGGGGTGGGCATCTTCACGTCGGGGTGCTTGCCGTGGCAGTCGGCACAGCCCACGCCCTTCTGAAACATCTTGCTCAACTTGAAGTCTTTCACCGCCCCGGGCGAAACGGTGGCGTGGCAGCCAGCGCAATCCTCGCCTCCCTGCACCCCTGGGGGTGGGACGTAGACGCTGGGGTCCACGTATCCCCGGCCCACGTCGCCGGGCCTGGGCGGCACGACGGTGGCCACGGCCGTGGCCGTGGGTTGGAGGCCCTTTACTGGTAAAGGCGTGGGTTGAGCGGCGGCAGTGGTGAGGCTCTGGATGTAGGCCACCAGGTTGTCCAGATCGGCATCGCTGATCTGGGAGGCATTGTAGGGAGGCATACCCTTGGGTGTGCCCTTGCGGATCACGGCATTTATCTTGTCTTTGGTATCGAATTCCTTGGCGAAATCAGGGCCTTTGAGGGCTGGTCCCGAGGCCCCCACGCCAGCGGCGCCGTGGCAAGCGGCGCAGTTCTTATCGTAGACCGCCTTGCCCAACTCCACATCGCCGGCCAGGCCCAGATTGGCGAAAAGCAAGGACAAAAGAAGGACCAATCCTGCCGCTATGGCCAGTCTCAGGATACGATATTTCATGGTGCTTCTCTCCTTGCTTGGTGCCTATTTGGCCTCTTTCAACGCTCGCAGGTAGGCGATGAGGTCCGAAAGCTTCTGGTCGCTGATCTGTTCCGGCGTGGAGGCGGGCATGGAGCCCTTGCCCTGGCGAATGATCTTCACCAGAGCATCGTCTTTCGCGTAGCGCTGGTTGAAGGCATCCCCCACCAGCTTGGGCCCGATGCCGGCATTGCCGCCCGGGTGGCAGGCGTTGCAGTAGGTGGTGAAGACAGCCTTGCCGGCGGTGGCAGCAGGGGAAAGGGCCCCCTCCACCGCACCGGTAGGGGCCTCTTTTACCTTGCGGCTAAGCAGGTAGGCGGTGAGGGCCATGAGGTCGTCGTTGGTGAGCTTGATGGTGGGCATGGCCGAGCCGGGGGCCAGGGCCTGAGGGTTCTCCAGGTGTTTGAATAGCCAGTCTGGGGTCAGGCGTTTCCCCACCGTGGATAGGTCCGCGCCGATGCCACCGCCGACCCCGTTGATCTGGTGGCAGACGCCGCAGCTCTGCTCCTGGTAGACACGCAGGCCCGCTCGTTCCAGGGGTGTGAGCCTTGCCCCCGGCTCCGGGGCGGTGGCCAGCACGGGCGGCGCCGGTGCTGTCGCGCCGCGGAAGGTGAGAAAAGACAGGCCAGCCAGGGCTAAAACGGCAACGCTCACGGCCACGGGTCTCTTGGCGGGATGCCGCCGCGGGTTGCGGTCGAAAAAGGGGAGCAGCAGCAGCACCAGGATGGCAATGGTGGGAAACACCAGGGCCCCCACGAACTCCAGCTTGCCGGGGAAGTACTTCAAGAGCTCGAACAGGAAGAGAAAATACCACTCCGGCCGGGGCGCCTTGGAGGCGCCGGTGGGATCGGCGCGATTCTCCAGGGGAGCGCCCAGGAATGTGGCCAGGAAGAGGATCACCAGGAACACGAAGAGCGCCATCAGGGCATCTTTGATGATGACGTCAGGGAAAAAGGGCGAGCCTTTTTTCTTCAGTTCCTCATAGTGCTTCTTGTAGGCGAGCTTCTCTTCCTCGTCCATCTAGACCACTCCCCCTTGGGGGTTAGGGGGCGATGCCCCCTTTGCAAATTGACGAAAACCGATCACTTATCGTCGGGCGGCGCGGAGATCCCGATTTTTATCACTAGAAAGAGATGGATGCCGATGAAAAGCACCATGGCCGCAGGCAGGAGCAGCACGTGGATGGAGTAAAAGCGCGCCAGGGTGACCGCCCCCAGTTCCTGGCCGCCGCGCATCAACCGCAGGATGAAATCTCCCACCAGGGGGGCAGAGCCGGCGATCTCCGTGCCCACCACCGTGGCCCAGTAGGCCTTTTCGTCCCAGGGCAGTAGGTAGCCGGTGAAGCTGAAGCCCAGGGTGACCAGGAGCAGAAAGACACCCACCACCCAGGTCAACTCTCGCGGGTACTTGTACGCGCCGAAGAAGAAGGTGCGCAACATGTGGGCCACCACCATCACCACCATGGCGCTGGCCGACCAGTGGTGGATGCCTCGGATGATGGAGCCGAAGGCCACCTGGTTGAACCGGTCGAAGATGGCACTCCAGACGGCACGGATGCCAGCCCTTTCGTCAATCCAATCCAGCGCTCTATCCAACACGGGGAGCCTCCTCCCGGACGAATAAACGGCCGTCTTCAACCTTGTGCTGGAACCGATCCAGGGGGCGTGGGGGAGGCCCAGAGATGACCTTCCCGGTGATGTCGAAGATGCCGGTGTGGCACGGGCAGAGGAATTGCCTGGTATCGGGCTCCCAGCTATAGGGACAGCCCAGGTGGGTGCATTTGGGGTTGAAGACCACGAAACTGGAGTCCGCCTGGCGCACCACCCAGGCCGATCTCAGGCTGGAGGTCTCGATCCAGCCATCCCTGTGTTCCTCCAGATAGTCTACCCTGGCGGGCTCGCCGGCCTTGAACTGGTCCGTGGCGCCCACGTCGGCCCAGGGCTTGTCCTCCTTTTTCAAGGCCGGGGAGGCGACGTACCCCAGGAGGGGGATGCCCAGGGCGGCGGCGATGAAGGCTCCAATGGAGCCGATGGCTCAACTGAGAAACTGCCGACGGGTGGTGCCTTGCTCGCCTTGGCTTCTATCGGGGGTCATGGATATGTCTCCTCGAGACGCCACGATGACCAAGCAATCGCTGGCTGGCCTGTGGAGAGTCCGCTGGGATCATTGGGAGGAAGGCGGTGCCCTGTCACCCTGGGTAAGAGTGAAAAAATTAGAGCGCCAGGTACTGCGACCGCGAAAATTCTATCACGCGATGTGGCCGGTGTCAAGGCCAAATTGTACTTCATTGGTCAAGTTTTCTAACACCGACTCATAGACCCGTAGGGTTTCCCTGGCTGCCCGTTCCCAGGAGAACCTGGCCGCCTGTCCCAGGCCTTTCCCTCTGAGTTCGACGCGCAAGGCCGCATCTTCAAGCACCCGTTGCAGTGCCTGGGCCAATTCCTGATGCCGGCGAGGGTCGATGGTCAGGGCCGCCTGGCCTGCCACCTCCGGCAACGACGAGGTATTAGAGCATACTACTGGCGTCCCGCAGGCCATGGCCTCCAGCACCGGCAGCCCGAAGCCCTCGTAAAGCGATGTAAAGGCGAAGACCTGGGCGGCACTGTAGATGGCCGGCAGGTCATCGTCGGGGACGTAGCCGG
>JACQYG010000205.1 GCA_016208345.1 Chloroflexota bacterium | reverse complement strand
GTAGGCCTCGGCGGCGGCCAGGGAGGAAGCGTCCGCTGCAGACTGGGCGTTGCCCCGCGAGACGTAGATGGTGGCGAAATCCCAGAGCACCGGCAGCGCCACCACCAGGAGCAGGGCCACTACGCCGGCCATGTTCACCGCGGTGGTGCCGCGCTCGCCGCGAAATAGATCCTTGATCCATCGTGTCATGAACGAAGCCTCTCCTGGATTGGCCGAGCTCCCTAACGCTCCAGGCGCATGGTAGTGTTGCCCGTGGCCCAGACTTCTCCGGGCCAAAGCGGGAACATCGGGACCTTCAGCTTCACGGTGCACCGGACCCCATTGCCGGCTCCCGTCACGAAGACCTGGCGCTGGAAGCCAACACTGGCGTTGGCGGCAGCAACGTAGGCGTTTTCGCGGACCGCCGCCGCCCGTGCCCCCTCCCGGGCCGCGGCTGCCGCCACGACCACGGTATAGGCTCCGACCATGAACTGAAAGGCGATCATGGCGGCCAGGAGCACAAACGGGAAGACAGCCACGTACTCCACCAGTTGCACACCGCTTTCATCGGACAGGTGTGACTTTGCCTTTCTGATCATACCACCCTCGGAGGCAGTGCTAAGGGATAATAACAACAAAAATAATGGCCAGAGCCCAGGGCCCTGGCCACCATCGTCCCTTCCAGCCATTTCGGCCCGCCATTACGGAATGCAGCCGATGAGTTGCACCAGCTTGCCGATGATCGCCTTGCCCAGCTGGGTGTTGGTGGATACGATTCCGATAATGGCGACGAAGACCACGACCAGGACCAAAAGTGCCATGGCCGTGTACTCTACTGGCATGGACCCTCTCTCGTCCGTCAACATCACTGTTCACCTCCTCCCTTTGCCAACTTCGCCTAAGAATGGGCTGCCGCGCATATCCGTACAGCTTCAGCATACCATCCCGTCTGGAAGAAGTAAAGATGAGATTGTAAACAATGTGTAAATTCGGACCTATGAGAGTTGGGTTACCAGCCGAAGCCGCTGTTCAACTGGCTCAGCTTGCCGGCCACGGCATCGCCAAAGGAATTGGCGTTGGCGGCCATGCCCACCACCGCCACCGCCAGGAGCACGAGTCCTAGGAGGACCAGGCCGGTGTACTCCACCGGCATCGATGCCGATGGTGGCCACGGCGACCACCACCAGCACGAATAGGGCCATCCCGGTGTACTCCACCGGCATGGCACCCCGCTCTTGCCGGAGTTTCTTTATTAGTAGAGAAATCACGCTGCCCGATCTTGCTCTCACTGTAGCCATCCAACGAGGTCAAGGAGAGATCAAGGCGAGAATTACCTGACTTTGATTATACCGCGTTAATCGTTCCTATGGTTGAGCATGTGTAAATTTTCTGCAAATTCTGGCCGGCGGTTGCCAGGAAGCAGTGCGGTCAGCGCCCGAACATGAACGTAGGCAGGCCGAATATTCTGGGATTGTAGATCGCATTCAGCACCATGAGGGCCACCATCAGGCACACTGCTGACGGCAAGGTGATAAAGATGGTGATCAGGCTGATGTTGGGCGAGGCCTTCGCCGCCTTTTGTTCCGCCCGCTGCATACGGCTGACGCGCATGTCCTCCGACTGCATCTGCAGGGTGGACGATATGGGCACGCCCAGGTCCTCGGCGTGCTCCAGGGCGCCCACGAAGGTCTGCAACTCCGGGGAGAAATTCCGCTGACGCAAATGCCGGTAGGCGGTGGAGCGATCAACCCCCATCTGTAACTCCTGCAGGAAACGGCGCAACTCCTCGCTGAGCGAGTTCTTCATCCGCTGGGTGACGTGAGCGATGGCCAGGTCGAAGCCCATACCGGCCTCCACCGACACCGTCATCAGGTCCAGAAAGTCGGGAAGGGCCAACGTGATGGCCTTTTGACGCCGCTCTGCAGCGCCCCGCAGGAAGACGTCAGGCAGAAACCAACCGAAGATGGTTATGAAGAGCAGTATCACGATGGCGAAGACCGGGGCCTTCGCCGCCCAGGCGAACAGTAGCAAGAGCGCCAACAGGAATAACCCCAGGGCTCCCTCCATCTTAAGGCCGATCATATCCACGGGCTGGACGCCGTTGGGGTAGTTGGCGGCGGCCAGGTAGCGATCCATATCGGAAAGTTTGACCAGCTTGCGTAGAGGCCCAGCTTTGGGGGTAAGGCGCCGAGCGATAGGTAGGATCCGGCGGATGAAGACCGAGGCCTGGGTCGTCTCGCCCTCCGGGACCGTGGAGTATTTCCGCAACTGTTCAGCGCGGCCTGGCACCATGAGGCCGCGCACGCCAGAGAAGAACAGGAGGACCCCCACAAAGCCCAGTATCGCCCCGACCAAGCCCACCAAGATTCCCATTTCCCTGCCCCTCGCTTAAACCTCCACGTTGGCCACGTTGCTGACGAAGGTGTAGGCCACTATCTGAGAGATGATAAAGAGCACCAGGATGACAAATCCCGGCAGCGTGGTGAAAAGCACCCGCAATAGGCCCGGCAGCATGAAATTCAAAGCCACGCCGCCGGCGCTGGCGATGACGGGCAACAACAGGTTGGAATAGCGCACCTCTGCGGTCATGGTCTCGATCTTTTGACTCAGCTTGAGGCGCTCCTCCAGGGCCTTGGTCATCACCGCCAGGGCCTTGACCAGGTCGCCGCCCACCTGACGCTGCACCAGGATGGCAGTGATCAGGACCCGAAAATCGTTGGAGCCGATCCTCTCCACCATGTCTTTCAGGGCTTTGTCCAGCTCCTCGCCCAGGCGGAACTCCTGGCGGACCCGCCCAAACTCGTATCCCGCTGGAGGGGCCATCTCCTTGGACACCACCTCGATGGCCTGGTGGATGGAGAGCCCGGCTCGCAGCGAGTTGGCCATGAGGGTGGACACATCGATGAGTTGGGCGTCGAAGGTACGACGGTAGTGATCCCGCCGGCCATTGAGATAGGCACGGGAGCCAAAAATGGCAATGGCAAAGGCCATCAGGGCGTCGGGCCACCCCAGGCGGAGAATGGCGGAGAAAGCCAGGTACAGCGCCACCATGATCCCGAACACGATGGCGACGAACTCCGAGGGCTTCAGTTGGCGAAGGTCCGCCCGGTCCAGGGACTGGGCGAGGCCCAGGCCAACGGCGCTGCGGTCAAAGGAGTCGCCCAGGCGTGAGAGGTAGCTGCGGCGACGTTGCCTCTCGCCCTCTTCTGTACTGGGTGCGGCCAGACGGCCTACGCGCCGGTCCAACTGGCGGTGCAGCCCCAAGGAGATGGAGAATTCCCGGCCCACCATAAGCACGGCCAAACCGGTCAACCCGGCCAGAAGCACGGCGAAGCCAGCGGTCAAGAGGATCAAAAGATCGGCAAGGCTAGCCATATTTCCTTTCCCCTCTCGATCGAATGAAGACGAAGAGCAAGGTAAACACCCCCAGAAGGGCACCCAGGAAAAGAAAGCAGACGAGCCCCTGGAGGCGCTCCCAGATGGTATTCAGATGATAGGTAAAAGCAAACTCTCGACCGCCGGTGTCCACCTTGACCTCGGGCCGAACGGGCGTGAAGACCAGGGAACCCTTGCCATCGGTGGGTAAATCGGGGGCATCGCTGAGCACGGTGAAGGCAACCGTGGTCGAGGAGTTCGGCTCCATCTTCAGGACATTGGGAAGCACCACTGCCCCGGGCAGGCCCCTCACCTCCACCTTGATGGTTTCCGGTTTGGGTGAATTGGAGGCCAGGCGGAAGGTGCGCAGGAATTTCACACGGTCCACCTTCCCCGCGTCGCCGGCATCCAGGGCAGTGACGGATACGACCAGGCCCCTGGTTACCTCCAGTTTCTCCTCACTGAAGTCGGAGTAGAAGATCTTCTTACCCTGGTCCACGGCCTGGATGTGGGCTGTAGCCATAAAGGTGTACTTCCCATCGATGGTGGGCACGTAGGTCGCTAGATAGGTCTTGCCATCCGGCTGCCGTTGCAGCATTAGGTCATCAAGGAACCCATCCGGTCGGCGCACGGTGGTGGTGATCTCCACCGATTCCGCTGCCACCGGGCTGGTCCCCGGCTGTATTTTCAGAGTGGCAGTTACCGGCCGGTCCGGCTCCACTTTTCCGGAGGGGCTCAAGGTCATCTGCAGGGTGGGCAAGGGCGCCACCCGGATGGTGTACTCCTTGGACAAGTGCACCGATGAATTGTAGCGGGCCGGGACCTCGACGCTCAGGTTGTACCGTCCTGCGTTCTGAGTCGGTTGGTACACGTTGGTATAGTAACCGTCGTCGCTTTCCAGGTCGTAGCCATAGCCATCATCCTTGAGGCTCAAGGGCTCCCACTTGGGGGAGGTCATGGTGACCTCTGGCGTCATCCCCAGGGTGCGCTTCTCCTCCAGCAGGGGAAAGCCGGTGGTGCCGGCCTGGAGGAGCAAACGTCCCACCTCGGTGAGCACCCCGGCGCCAGCCTGGACCAGCATGCGCTTGTTCTGCGGCCAGTAGCGAGGCGAATAATCATCGGTGGGGGCCAGGGCCTCTGGCTCGAAGAGCCTTACGCGCAGCTCCGAACGTACGATGGCAGCCACGTTAACCGCGGTGCCGGTGATGGGCCCTTCCACCCAGATGTTCCAACCTCCGTCCAGGGGGAGGGCTTTGGAGTCCACGGTGAACAGATCATAGCGGGGGTCGGTGGCCCGGTACCGAAGCTTGGCCCTCTCCTGCTCCACCAGGTCCATCCGGTTGGGAGACCGGAGCACCTTGATGGCCGGCTGGCCCTCGGGCCACGTCGCCACCCAGGAGACGTTGTAGATGCGCTGGGCGGGGTCGATCCTGGCCAGGCTGACCTCTCGCCCGGCGGGCACCTGGAAGAAATCAGCGTAGCGGTCATCCCGCAGCATGGAGAAGATCTGCATGTAGATGCGGATCAGCTCCGAGGCATTATTGGCCTTGAAGGTCTTGCCTCCCACCCGGTTGGCGATCTCCTCCAGGGTATTCATGTCCGCCCCGCCGCCCAAACCAATGGGGAAGATGCGGATGTCACCCCTCTCCTGCAGGCCCTTGATGGCCTCCTCCAGGGCCGCTCTGGGCTCTACCTCTTGCTTGCCGTCGGTGAGGAAGACGATGAAGCGCTTGCGTTCCACTTCCTGGGGTGCCAATCCGGGCAAACGGGGGGTGGGCAGGGCTGCCCCGGGGACCAGGTCCAGCATGTTGGTGGCGTGCTTGAGCCCTGCCCCCATGAAGGTGCCGCCGATCCAGCGTTTCTGGGCCTGGGCCGTGGCCTTCTTGGCGATGTCCTTGGAGGCGGCGGAGTCCACCACCGACATCTCCAGGCCCCGCTCGGTGTGATAGGCGTCGGACATGGTGACGAGGCCGATCTCGTCGCCCACGCCCGCCAGGTCTATGAAAAGCCTGGCGGCGGAGATGCGCAGGTCTTTGGGATCGCTGTCCGCCATGCTTTCAGAGTTGTCCACCACCAGCACCACGTGGACCCGCTCTCGCACCTCCTGATCACCGTCGGCGCTGGCGATGCCGCCCAGCAACAAGAGGGGCAGCATGACTATGGCTGCCAGCCACAGGGCCCGCTTGTAGCTCTCCATCCCTGACGACCTCCTCGACTTTCTCGTCACGCTATGGTTGGCGGGTACTGGTGTCAGACCCAGGGCGGCCCGGGCAGCTCAGGGCTTCGAGCCCAGTTGGAAGGTTTCCGGGGGCAGGGTGACGCCGTAGGACTTGAAGCGCTCCAGGCACTTGGGCTCATAGCCGGTGTACTCGAAGTGGCCGATGACCCGGCCCTCGGGCGACACCCCCTCCTGGCGATAGATGAATATGTCTTCGACCGCGATGTGGCCGTCGAAGACCCCCTGGATCTCGGAGATGTTGGTCACCCGGCGGCTGCCGTCGATGAGGCGGCTTTGCTGGAGGACGATGTTCAGGGCCCCCACCAACTGCTCCCGGATGGCAGAGGAGGGGAGCTGTACCCCGGCCCACATGACCATGGTCTCCAGGCGGGAGAAGGCATCCTCCGGCGAGTTGGCGTGGATGGTGGAAAGCGAGCCCTCGTGGCCGGTGTTCATAGCCTGGAGCATATCCAGGGCCTCGGCGCCTCGGACCTCGCCCACGATGATGCGGTCCGGGCGCATGCGCAGGGAGTTGCGCACCAGTTGGCGGATGGTGATCTCGCCCTCCCCCTCCTCGTTGGGCGGGCGGGTCTCCATGCGGACGATGTGGGGCTGCTGCAATCGGAGCTCCGCTGCATCCTCGATGGTGACGATGCGTTCGGTCTCCGGAATGAAGGAGGACAGGACGTTCAGCGTAGTGGTCTTGCCGGAGCCGGTGCCGCCGGAGATCAGCATGTTGAGCTTGGAGCGCACACAGGCGTGCAGGAAATCTGCCATCTCCCGGGTCATGGTGCCGAAGGAGACGATATCGTCCACGGTGAAGGGTATCTCTCGGAAGCGGCGGATGGTCAACACCGGGCCGTTCAGGGCCAGGGGCGGCAGCACGGCATTCACCCGGCTGCCGTCAGGGAGGCGGGCATCTACCATGGGGCTGGACTCATCGATGCGGCGGCCCAGGGGGGCTACGATGGTGTTGATGACGCCGCGCAGGTGAGTCTCGTCGCGGAAACGGATGTCCGGGCGCCGCTCCAGATGGCCCCTGCGGTCGATGTATACCTCTTCGGGCCCGTTGACCATGATCTCGGTGACGTCTGGGTCCTTCAGGAGCTCCGTGCCCATCTCGGCCACCAGATAGGCCGGGACGAAGAGCTTGCGCAACTTCTCCACGTCCACGCCGTAGGCCTTGAGCCTGGGCAGGCACTTTGGCGTTATGCCCGTGGGGGTGAAGTTGCCGTAGGCCTTGCCGTCATCGGTGAGGCCGATCTGTTCGAAGAGGAAGATGGGCTTCAGGACGATCTGCCCCTTCTTTACGCCCTGGACCTCGGCTATGGTCACGATCTTGCGGGGGCCTCCGGTGAGGCGGTTCTGCTGCACCACGATGTCCAGGGCCCCCACCAGTTGCTCGCGGATGGCCGATGAGGGGAGCTCGGTGCCCGCCCACATGACCATGGTCTCCAGGCGGGAGAAGGCCTCCTCCGGCGAGTTGGCGTGCACGGTGGTCATGGAACCCTCGTGGCCGGTGTTCATGGCCTGGAGCATGTCCAGGGCCTCGGCGCCTCGGACCTCGCCCACGATGATGCGGGTGGGGCGCATGCGCAGGGAGTTGCGCACCAACTGGCGGATCGTCACCTCACCCTTTCCTTCCACGTTGGGTGGTCGGGCCTCCTGGCGCAGCACGTGGGGATGCACGCGGTAGAACTGGAGCTCGGCCGCGTCCTCGATGGTGATGATGCGCTCGTTCTTGGGGATGAACGCGCCCAGGACGTTCAGGGTGGTGGTCTTGCCCGAGCCGGTGCCGCCGCACACCAGGATGTTCAGGCGGGCGATGACGCAGGCTTTGAGGAAATCTGCCATGTCCTGGGTGAGCGTGCCCATCTTCACCAGATGCTCCATGGTAAAGGGGTCCTTGCGAAAGCGGCGGATGGTGATTACCGGGCCGTTGAGAGAGAGGGGCGGGATGATGGCGTTGACTCGGCTGCCGTCGGGGAGGCGGGCATCCACCATGGGGCTGGACTCGTCGATACGCCGGCCCAGGGGGGCCACAATGCGATCGATGATGTGGTTGATGTGCCTCTCGTCGGTGAAGCTTATGTCGCCTCGAAGCTGGAGGCGACCGTCTCGCTCGATCCAGACCTGATCTGGAGCATTGACCATGATCTCGGTCACCCCCGGGTCCCTGATCAGCGGTTCCAGAGGGCCGTAACCGGTGGTCTCATCGATGATGATCCGGATGAGCTCGGCGCGGTCGGCCAGGGAGATGACCCGCTCCTCCTCCCGGACCATCTGGTTCACCAGGCTCTCCACCCGGGCCCGCAGCACTTGGGGCGGGAGGCTGGTGAGCTTCTCCAGATTTGCCTCTTTGATCAGGCGGTCTCGATAGTGCCGGGCCAGCTCGCTGATGTAGGTGATGGCCATGGCGCCGGTGCGCTCGGCCTCCAGCCCCGGACGCGTTTGCTTATTCAAGCGGTCAAGGATCGTCATAGAACCCACCTCCCAAAACTAGCAAAGAAAGGCGGCGGGTACGATGCCCGCCCTGCGGATTTTGCTCCCGACCCTACAAGGAGGCGTAGGTCGCCTTTTCTAGCTGACTTCTTTGCTTCGACAAAGCTATTATAGTATAAAATGCCTGAATGTCAACAAAGAAGTGTGCGGTGTCCAGGATATACTATACACTCCTCCGGCTACGCTGAATACGTGCAGCGGGTGTTAGAATGGTCGGGTCATA
>JACQYG010000204.1 GCA_016208345.1 Chloroflexota bacterium | reverse complement strand
CTGGCCCAAACCGGACGGCACCGAGCACGTCTCCTGTCAGGAGTATGAGTCCGTCTGGGCCTTCGGGGCCGACTGCGGCATTGACGATCTGGACGTCACTGGCGAGTTGATCCGTCTCTGCAACGACTACGGCCTGGATACCATCGAGGCTGGGAACACCATCGCCGTGGCCATGGAGGGTGGACTGGCCGCCTTTGGCGATAGCAAGAAGGCCATCGAGCTCATGCACGAGATCGGCAAGGGCACGCCCCTGGGCCGCATCCTGGGCCAGGGAGCCGCCTTCACCGGGAAGGCCCTGGGTGTGGTACGGGTGCCGGCGGTCAAGGGGCAGGCCATGCCCGCCTACGAGCCCCGCGCGGTGAAGGGCATCGGCGTGACCTATGCCACCAGCACCATGGGCGCCGACCACACCGCCGGCTACACCATCTCCCCGGAGATCCTGGGCGTCAGCGGCAAGGTGGACCCCTTCAGTGTGACCAAGGCCGAGCTTTCCCGCAACTTCCAGGCCGCCACCGCCTTCTTCGTGGACACCACCGGCCACTGCCTCTTCATCACCTTCGCCATCCTGGATATCGCCTCCGGCTTCGAGGGCGTAGTGGAGGAGTGCAATGGGGTGTTGGGGATCAACTACTCCAGCGACGACTGGGTGAACGTGGGCAAGTCCATCATCAAGCTAGAGCGGCAGTTCAACGAGGCCGCAGGCTTCACCAGGGCCCACGACCG
The DNA here is from genome assembly GCA_016208345.1 of Chloroflexota bacterium. Classification (GTDB taxonomy): domain Bacteria; phylum Chloroflexota; class DTOL01; order DTOL01; family JACQYG01; genus JACQYG01. The sequence continues at coordinate 5,363 of JACQYG010000204.1, read as the reverse complement.
GGTGCCGGAGTTCATGAAGTACGAGAAGCTCCCGCCCCACAACGTCGTCTGGGATGTGCCCGACGAGGAGCTGGACCGGGTCTACCAGTTCTAAGCATGCTACTTTAGTTTCTCAACGCCTACATCTTTGGAGGGTGTTGAAAAGGTAGGCAGGTGGCCGAAGCGTTTCCAAACCACCGTGCCGCCGTAATGCCTGGCACCGATTCTAATAAAGAAATACGGACCGGGTTTTCAACACCCTCGTGCCGGTGTGGGCACTTTTTCAGCAGGCGCGAAATAGTGTATAATTGGATAGGCGTAGCTCCCAAGCTACGCCTATCCGGCTATGTTGGACCCTTCACCAGGGTGAGGCGGATCATGATCGAGGTTCACCTATACGGCAAGTTGCGGCGCTATGCCGCGGAGAGCGAGGTAACCAAGCCCTCACTGATATACCTCCAGCTCTCGGAAGGGATGGCCGTGAAGGACGCCCTGGACAAAATGGGTATACCGCGCGAGGAGGTAGCGAACGTTTTCATCAATGGCCGGTACCGGCATCAGGCTTTGGATGTACCGCTCAAGGATGGGGACCGGCTGGGCCTCTTCCCCAGTAACATGGCGATGCTATACGTATGAGGCAGGCCGGTGATCGAAGTGTGGCTCTACGGCAAGCTGCGCCGTCTGGCGCCGGAGAAGGGGGTCACCGCAAACTCCATCGTCCAGGTACCGACAAGCGGGGACGAGATCATCCAGGACATCCTGGCTCATTTGGGCATTGCCCAGGAGGAGACCAGCAACATCTTCCTCAACGGCGAGCTTTCGGCTCTGGAGCGCCACGTTCAGGATGGCGATCGCCTGGGTGTGTTTCCCGATGATATGTCCTTGCTGTACAAGTGGTATTTCACCAAGAAGCGATAGAGGGTCACGCATGATCAAGATCGAAGCCAGGCTCTTCGCCACTCTGCGCCGTTACCACCCGGAGGTCTCATTGAACGAGCCCATCGTGGTAGAGCTGGCCCAGGGCTCCACGGTGGAGCAGCTCTGGCAGACCCTGGGCATCCCTGAGGACGTGGTCAAGCAGACCTTCGTGAACGGCCTGCAGGCTGATCGGAGCACCACGTTACACGACGGCGATCGGGTGGGCATCTTCCCACCCATTGCTGGAGGCTGAGGAGATCGGGAAGCTCCGCCAGCGTTGTTGCTTTTCCTCTCGCTTGTGGTACAATACCCGGCGGCAGCAACCCTGAACCTTAATCTGCGTATATAACTCGAGAGGAGCGCCGGGATGTCTGGCACGGGCCGGTTGGCAGGCGCCATTTCCCTAACGGTCGGAACCGTCATCTGTCTGGGTGGCAGCCTGTTCCTGGGCCTGGGTGCCCTGTCCCATAAAGCCGACAGCCCGGCCATTGCCCTGGGCTTCCTCCTGCTGGTGGTCCTCCTGGTCCTGCCTTTCTGGGCCGCTGGCGGATATCTCTTCGTGAAAGGCCAGAGCGAGGCCCAGGAGATTGCGGAGGTGGAACGCGAGAAGGTAATCCTAAACATGGTGCAGGCCCAGGGCCGGGTATCTGTCGCCAGTATCGCCCTGGAGATGAAGCTAAACCGCGAGCAGGTGACGAACTACATCTACGATCTGGTGGGCAAGGGCCTGTTCACCGGCTACATCGACTGGAAGACCGGCACACTGTTCGCGAAGGATGCGGCGGAAATGGGCACCAACAAGTGCCCCAACTGCGGCGCCGAGCGGGAGCTGGTCGGCAAGGGCATCGTCAAGTGCCAGTACTGTGGCGCAGAGCTATTCCTTTGATCGATTACGGTGACCGGCGTCTTCAGACCCCGATTTTTCGGATCGAGGAGGTGAAAACGTGGAAGATTTGAGGCAAAAAGTCTACGACGACCGCAACATCCTGAAAAAGCTGGGAGGCTATATCCCCGGCTGGTCCGGCTACCAAAACAAGGAGATGCGCCGGGACGCCGACAAGCTTCTTCGCATGTACCTAGCCCGGCAATTCGGCGACCAGCGCAACCGGCTGAACGAGATATCGGTGCAGTTGGCCTCCAGTGGCAACCTCAAGGCGGTAGGTGAGCTGGAGAGGGCGGCCATCAAGCTCCAAACCCTGGTGGACAGGCTCAAGACCGCCAGCTATGGTCACGCCGGCTTCTTCGACGCCCTGACCGTGCGGGAAGACGACCTGGACGCCATCTACAACTACGATAATAGCCTGGCCGACGGGGTCACTCTCTTGACTAATGCCCTGAGTGCCCTTTCCAGCACCGTGACTGCCAAGGAGGGGGTGGATGCGGCGGTGGCGGCGCTCATCGGTAACATCGACCAGGTCACCCTCGCCTACAACGGGCGCCAGGACGTGATCTTGAAGGGCCGCTAGCGGCCGAGGCGCGGCGGTGGACCGGGCCGGGCGATCGACCCCTCGCTCGCTCCGGTCCCGGCCGCCGGCCGTGATTGGCAGTTTGTTTTGCGTCTTTATTACTAACAGGAGGTAACGATGGCCAAACTCTTTCAGGTGATCGAGTTCTTCGACGAGACCGGTCAGGAGATGGTACACCGCAAGCCCGAGAGCGGCTCTGGCGAGTTCCGCCTGGGCGACCAACTGGTGATCTAGGAGAGCCAGGCCGCGGTGATCTTCCGAGATGGCTAGGCCCTGGACACCTTCGGCCCGGGACGCCACACTCTGAGCACCGCCAACCTGCCGGTCTTGGTCACCCTTTTGGGGAAGCTCTTCGATGGGGTGAGCCCCTTCCGGGTGGCGGTGGTCTACGTCAACATGCGGGAATTCATCGACATGAAGTGGGGGACTCCCGAGCCCATCGTCTTCCGCGATAGCGACATCGGCATGGTGCGCCTGCGGGCCTTCGGCACCTTCTCCACTCAGATCAATGACCCGCAGCTCTTCGTGAACAAGATCGTGGGCAGCCAGGGCATCTACGAGACGGCCCAGATCGAGAGCTTCCTGAAGAGCATCCTGATCACCAAGCTGGTGGACACCCTGGGCGAGAGCAAGAAGAGCGTCCTGGACCTGCCCACCAGCTACATCGAGATCGGCGGGGCGGCCAGGGCCCTGGCCCGGGACGACTTTGCGGCCCTGGGCGTTGATCTAAAGACCTTCTACGTCTCGGCCATCACGCCCACCGAGGACACGGCCAAGGCCATCGACGAGCGGGCGGCCATGGGCGCCATCGGCAACATGCAAGCCTACCTGCAGTTCAAAGCGGCGCGGGCCCTGGGCGACGCGGCCCTGGCGGGCGGCGGCGCTGGGGCAGGCGGGTTGGCCCAGGCCGGCATGGGCCTGGGGGCCGGCGTTGGCATGGGCGCCATGATGGCGGGCATGATGGGCCAGGTCGTGCAGGCCGGGATGGCGGGAACAGGTGCCCAGGTTACGGCCCCTGGAGCAGCGGCCACCGGGGCGGTAGCGGGTGCTGCCGCCGGAGCTGCAGCGGCCATGATGGCCTGTCCCTCGTGCCAGGCCCAGATACCACAAGGCTCCAAGTTCTGTGCCAACTGTGGCGCCAGGATCGCGGGTCCCCTGAAGTGCTCTAACTGTGGCACCGAGCTGGCCCCCGGTTCCAAATTCTGCAATAACTGCGGGACGAAGGTGGGCTAGAGAGGGAAGCTAGAGACTACAGCCCGGAAACCAAAGGCAGGTTGGGCCACCACCCAGCCTGCCCTTTTCTTTCTACTGTGCTGGAGGACCCGCTTTAGCGCCCCACCAGTTGGGCCGGGGCTCTACCCCGGCACAACTGCTATCTGTCCCGACTTGTCAACGGTCGGGACTTGTGATAGTATGCGACTGGCGCGGGTGGACATCGGGATCATAGGTGGACGGAGGGCAGATCTGATAATCTACTGCCCGATAGAAAGGTGCATTGGCCCGGAGTGAGAAGGTTCCTGCAGTGGGGGTTCAACGGCATAGTGTTCGCGGCTATTCTACTGGTGAGCACCAGCTCGCCCCGGCCCTCTATGCTGGCCCAACTGTGGCCGACCCCCATTCCCACCCCAACCCCGACCTCATTGCCTACTCCCACGGCCACGGCCACTGCCACCTCAACGCCAACGGCCACCTCTACCCCTACGCTCAAGCCCACGCCCCAGCCTACTTTCACGCCCACTCCTATCTACACGCCCACGCCCTCCCCAACGCCCACTCCCTACGGCGGCTGGAACCCCGGCCAGTACCTGGTGGGTGCCCACTACTACACCTGGTTCGGCCACGACAATACCGACTGGGACCATTGGGCCGAGGGGCACCCCAACACCCCTCTCCTGGGCGAGTACAGCTCCCGAGATCCTAAGGTCATCGCCCAGCAGGTGGACTGGGCCGTCAGTTCCGGGGTGGATTTCTTCGCCATGAGTTGGTGGGGGCCGGACAACTGGGCCAGCAAATCCCTGGAGGAATACGTGCTGAAATCCCCCGCGCTGGACAGGATGCGCTACTGCATCTTCGTGGAGGCGTGGGGGCCCAACGGCGGCCGCTTCGAGGTGACCAACAGCCGCATTGACCTCTCCGACCCGGACAACCGGGAGAGACTTTTCCGCGACTTTTACTACATGACCGGCAAGTATTTCGATGACCCGCGCTACCTGCACATCAATGGCCGCCCGGTGGTGATCCTGTATTTCGCCCGCCTCTACACCGGCGATTACCCTAGCGCCCTCCGGGAGCTTCGGCAGAGAATGAAGAACATCGGCATCGACCTTTATCTCATCGGCGACGTGGTGTATTGGCCGGATTACAATAAGCCCCCGGATCCCGAGCGGCTCAGGCTCTTCGACGCCATCACCGCCTACAGCATGTGGACCTCGCCACTGTTCCAGAACAAGGCTCCCCACCTGGATTTCAAATTGTTCATCGACGACGCGATGAAGGTCTACATGGCGGATAAAGCCGCTGCCGACAAGTTGGGGATAGCCTTCATCCCGGACGTCATGCCGGGCTTCGATTCCACCCACTCGCGCATACGGAGTCGCCGGGACCCGGTGCTCCGCCGTTCCCCGGCCAACTTTCGATACTTGATCGAGACCGCCAAGAAGCAGATAGGCCCCAAGCTCCGGATGCTCTTCGTCACCACCTGGAACGAATGGAACGAGGGCAGTTACGTGGAGCCCAGCCGGGAGGAAGGCGTACAGTACCTGGACGTGATCAAGGTCACGCTACGTTGACCAGGCTTTTATCTTAACCTGGTGGGCCTTGTAGACAGCAGCCATGCCACCCTGGCCCAATTGCTCCAGTATCCAGTACTGGCCCAGAGTCTTGCCGATCAGCTCGGACATCTGACTTCTCCATGTCTATACGATAGCGGATGGGGCAAAGAGCGTTCCCGACTCTATACACCCTGATTATGCATCCATCGCTCTCTGAGGAACCGCTATT
>JACQYG010000203.1 GCA_016208345.1 Chloroflexota bacterium | reverse complement strand
GGACTACGACAAGGACCTGGACCAGGTGGCGGATAAGGTTTCCCTGTCCCGGATGCAGGTGGAGGTGTCGGGCCTGGTGGTATCCGGTGGCGAGCTGGCAGAGATGGCCCGGCAGCTTCTGAAGTCGAAGGTAAAGGCCGGCTACGCCCTGGTTCCCGAAGAGATAGACTTCAAGGGGCCGGCGAACGTGAAATTCGAGGGCGGCGTGGCCTCGTTCCAATTGACGGTGGCGGGGAGACAGAGGGCCGAGATCAGCCCGGGCCAGGTCCTCGGTGCGGTGCGTGGCAAGACGGTGGAAGCAGCCACCGAAACGTTGCTTCAGAGTTTCAAGCTGAACCGGGAACCCCAGATCACGCTGGAACGGGGCTTTCTGGGGAGGCTCCCCCTGTTCGATTTTAAGATCCAGGTTACGGTGCTGGAGCAGTGAGGGTGGCGCGCTTTCTTTACCAGGCACCGTCATAGGGTGAATTATTAGCATGAGACAAGCTTTTTACCGCTGAGACCGCTGAGAGCGCAGAAATAAGGAATGATCTCAGCGAACTCCGCGCTCTCGGCGGTGAGTGCCCTCGTCGGTTTGGGGTGAGCCTCCATTAGTAGAGAATCAGGGGCAGACATGGGACGCATCCTGGGCCTCGATCTGGGCGGGCGGCGCATCGGGGTGGCGGTAAGCGACCCCCAGGCCTTCCTGGCCCAGGGCCATTCAGTGCTGGAGTGCCAGGGCCGGAAGAAGGACCTGGAGGCGGTGGCCCAGTTGGCAGGTAAACTAGAGGTGGAGGCCATTGTAGTAGGGCACCCTTTGCTCATGGATGGTCGGGCCGGGGCCCAGGCGCGGCAGGCCCGGCACTTTGCTTCTTTACTAGCAAAGAAAACCGGCCTGCCAGTGGTGCTCTGGGACGAGCGCCTTTCCACGGTGGAGGTGGAGAGGATGATGGTGGAGGCTGGCCTGCGGCGCCAGCAGCGCAAGGAAAAGATCGACGCCGCCACGGCGCAGTTGATCCTCCAGTCATACCTGGATTTCCGGGCCCAGCAGACTGGACATAATCATTAGAATGTTTTCTTTACCCATAAAGGCTAAAAGGGCTCTCCGCTTTGCGGGGTTCGCGATCGCCCTGGGGCTCATCTTGGGCTCCTGCGGTGGCATGGTTCTGGCTTTTCAAGGGCAGGTGAAAGGCAATTCCTCATCGGCCAGGATGCTGGAAGGATTCCTTCTCGACGTGTACCTGTGGGCGAAGAAGGATGAGATCCAGGCCCCGGCCAGCACGGATCCCAGCGAGGTAAGCTTCACCGTTCGCTCCGGCGACACCGCTGCCAGCATCGCCTCGCGCCTGCAGAGCCAGGGCCTGATCAGGGATGCGAACCTGTTCCGGCAGGTGGTGAAGAGCCGCGGCCTGGGCGAGCGGCTGGAGGCGGGGGAGTACAGGCTGCGGCGCAACATGACCATGGACGAGATCATCGCCGCCCTGCAGCATGGCCAACCCGGCGTGCTCAAGGCCATCATCCGAGAGGGGCTGCGGGCCGAGGAGGTGGCGGAGCTTCTCGGCAAGCAGGGGCTGGTGGACCAGAAGGAGTTCCTGAAAGTGGTGGCCACGGGCCGATACGACTATCCTTTTCTCCGAGACCGCCCCTCCGGCAGCTCCCTGGAGGGCTACCTTTTCCCGGACACCTACCATATCGCGGGCCGGCCCAGCGCCGAGGCCCTGGTGGGGATGATGCTGGAGGGCTTCGGCCAGCGCTTCACCCCGGCCATGCGCCAGCAGGCGGCCGAGCGCAAGCTGACCATCCATCAGGTGGTGACCGTGGCCTCCCTGGTGGAGCGGGAGGCCCAGGCCGCCAGCGAGCGACCAATTATCGCCGCCATATACCTGAAACGCTGGGCCGCGGGCATGCCCCTGGAGGCCGACGCCACCGTGCAGTACGCCATCGGCTACCGGCCAGAGACGAAGCTGTGGTGGAACCCGTTGCAACTGAACGAGCTTCGCACCGTCCAGTCTCCCTATAACACCTATCTGAACCCCGGCCTGCCGCCGGGGCCCATTTGCAGCCCTGGTCTGGCCTCCCTGCAGGCGGTGCTGCAACCGGCCAAGACCGACTTCCTTTACTATTACTCTAAAGGCGACGGGACCCACGCCTTTGCCCGGAGCTTTGAGGAGCACCTGGAGAACCAAAAGAAGTACCAGAAATGAGGAGGAAACGATCGATGAGAATTCGCAAGGCCGTCTTCCCCGCCGCCGGGCTGGGGACGCGCTTTCTTCCGGCCACCAAGGCTCAACCCAAGGAGATGCTGCCTTTGGTGGACAAGCCGATCATCCAGTACGTGGTGGAAGAGGCCGTGGCCTCTGGCATTGAGGAGATCATCATCGTCACCGGCCGGGGCAAACGGGCCATCGAGGACCATTTCGACATATCCTTCGAGCTGGAGTATTTCCTGAGCCAGAAGGGCGACACCCAGGCCCTGAGGGAGATCCGCAGCATCTCCGACATGGCCACCATCCACTACATCCGGCAGAAGGAGCCCCTGGGGCTGGGCCACGCCATCCTGGTGGCCGAGGAACTGGTGGACGACGAGCCCTTCGCCATCTTCCTCAGCGACGACCTCATCGAGGCCCCGACGCCCTGCATGAAGCAGATGATCGAGGTGTATGATCGCTATAAGTGCTCGGTCGTTGCGGTGCAACGGGTGCCTAAGGAAGATACTGCTTCCTATGGCATCATCGAGCCTCGCCAGATCGAGGACAGGGTATACCAGATCTCCAATATGATCGAGAAGCCTGAGCCCAAGGAGGCGCCCTCAGACCTGGCCATCATCGGGCGCTACATCCTGACCCCCGAGATCTTTGAGTTCCTGGCCCAGGTGCCGGCGGGCAAGGGCGGGGAGATACAGCTCACTGATGGGCTCCGGGCCCTCCTACGGCGGCAGGCCATCTACGGGTACGAGTTCGTCGGCACCCGCTACGACGCCGGGAGCAAGCTGGGTTTCCTGAAGGCTTCGGTGGAGTACGCTCTCCGGCGCCCGGACCTGGGCCCGGAGTTTCGAGAGTATCTCAAGGGGTTGAGTTTGAATAACGGCTAGGGGATAAGGGATAAAGATTGACGTTCTCCCGCGCGACATGGTTGGGCTCCCATCCGACTGGAGAGACGTGGAAGACATCGTTCAGCTAGCGGCAGAGGCTTTGCGCCAGGGCCAGAGAGTGGCCCTGGTCACGGTGACCAGGGCGGTGGGATCAACGCCCCGGTCCCCTGGGGCCAAGATGTTGGTCTATCCCGATGGCTCCATCGCCGGCACTATCGGCGGGGCGGCAGTGGAGGCCCGGGTGATCCAGGAAGCCCTGACGGCCATGGGGTCCGGGGCGCCCAGGAACTTGTCCTACACCCTGGACGAGACGAAGAGCGACCTGGGCATGCTGTGCGGCGGCACCATGGAGGTTTTCGTGGACGTGCTGATTCCCAAGCCGGTGCTCCTAATCTTTGGCGCCGGGCACATCGCTCAACCCCTGGCTCAAATTGGAGCCCTTGCCGGGTTTGCGGTGACGGTGGTCGACGAGCGGGTTTCTTTGTTAGTAAAGAATTTCCCGCAGGCCCAGCGCCTGCTGGCGAAGAAGGCAGCCGATGCTGTGGCGGAGCTTCCGATTGATGCCAGCACCTATGTCGTGATCGTCACCGGCGGCCACGATTCGGACGAGGAGGCCCTGCGACGGGTGGTTGGCACCGACGCAGCCTACATCGGCATGATCGGCAGCCGCCGCAAGGTGAAGGTGGTCCTGGACCGGCTGGCGAAGGAGGGGGTTCCGGCGGAGAGGCTGGCCCGGGTGCGGGCGCCCATCGGGCTGGACCTGGGGGCGGAGACGCCGGAGGAGATCGCCCTTTCGATCATGGCCGAGATAGTCAAGGTCAAGAAGGTCGGCAGCGGCGAATCGCTCTCCAGGAATTCTTTGCTAGTAAAGAAAACATGACCACTGCTCTGCGTGACGTGATCGTGCTGATCAAAGGCGGGGGCGACCTGGCCAGCGGGGTGGCCCACCGGCTCCACCGGGCGGGCCTGCGGGTGGCCATTACCGAGCTGGAGCACCCCACGGTGATCCGCCGGACAGTGGCCTTTGCCAACGCGGTCTTCCAGGGACAGACGAGCGTGGAGGGCGTCACCGCCCGGTTGGCGGCCAGCCCTATGGACGTGCCTTCGGCCTGGTCAGAGGGCGTGATACCGGTATTAATCGATCCCGAGGCTCAGGCCCTTGGCGTCCTGCGGCCCGGCGTCCTGGTGGACGCCATCATGGCCAAGCGCAACACCGGCACCCGTCAGACCGACGCACCCATCGTCGTCGCCCTGGGGCCTGGCTTCGCCGCCGGGGTGGACTGCCACGCCGTGGTGGAGACCCAGCGGGGCCACCACCTGGGGCGGGTGATCCTGGAGGGCGCTGCTGCCCCGGACACCGGGGTGCCCGGTGAGGTGGAGGGGTACGGCCAGGAGAGGGTGCTCCGGGCGCCAGCGGCTGGGGTCTTTCAGGGCATGAAGGAGATCGGCGACATGGTGAAGGCGGGCGACACGGTGGCCCTGGTGGCTGGCCGGCCGGTGGTGACCAGCATCGGCGGCGTGCTCCGGGGCCTCCTGGCCGACGGGCTCCAGGTGAGGCCTGGAATGAAGGTGGGCGACGTGGACCCCCGGGGGGAGAGAGAGTACTGTTTCACGATCTCGGACAAGGCGCTGGCCATCGGCGGCGGTGTGCTGGAGGCGATCCTTTACCTGCTCTCGCGGCGCGGTCCCCAGGCCATCCATCGGTGAAAGGATAGCGGCTTGCGTATTCTATTCATCCTCAAGCAGGTGGACAACGACCACCTGGGTATCCTGCATCTTTCCAGCGTCCTCAAATCGGGTGGACATGAGGTGGAGTTGGCCATCGGCGCAGTCCAAGACCCGACGGAAATGGCCGCTCGCTGGCGGCCCGACATCGTGGCCTACAGCGTCTTCACCGGCTCCCAGCACTACTATCTGGAGGTAAACCGGCGCATCCGGGCCCGGCAAAAGGTCTTCTCCGTCTTTGGCGGGCCACACCCCACCTTCTTCCCGGAGCTGATCCAGGAAGATGGTGTGGACGGCATTTGCATCGGTGAGGGCGAGGGGGCTTTTCTGGAGCTGGCCAATGCCCTCCAGTCTGGACAGCCGGTGACGGGCATTGCCAACTGGTGGATCAAGGAGAATGGCGCTATCCACGAAAACGCCCCGGGCCACCTGGTGGAGGACCTGGATCGCCTGCCCTTTCCTGATCGGGCCCTGCTCTACGAGCGCTACGCCCCCAGCCGCTATAACCCCTTGAAGCCGTTCATAACCGGCCGGGGTTGCCCATACAATTGCACCTATTGTTTCAATCATTCCTTTGCCAAGCTCTACCGTGGGAAGGGACGGATGGTCCGCCAGCGCAGCGTGGATAACGTGCTGGCGGAGATGTCCTGGGTGCTGGAGGCCTATCCCTTTCAACTGGCCCTCTTCATGGACGATACCTTCATCGTTTCCCGGGAGTGGGTGGCCGAGTTCGCGGAGAAGTATCCGCGGGTCATCGGCAAGCCTTTCTGGTGCCAGGTCCGGGCCAACCTGGTGAACGACGACATTGTCCGCCTGCTCAAGCAGGCCGGCTGCGTCAGCGTAAGCATGGGCGTGGAGGCGGGGAACGACGAGCTGCGTAACCGCGTGCTCAACCGCAACATGTCCAAGGAGACCATCATCCGGGCCTGCCAGCTTCTGGGCGCTCAGGACATCGCCGTGATGACTACCAACATGTTGGGCCTGCCCGGTGGCTCCCTGGCGGCGGACCTGGAGACCCTGGAGTTGAACCGGGCCTGCAAGCCGGCCTACGCCTCGGCCTTGCTCTTCCAGCCCTATCCCCGCACCGCCCTGGGCGAGTATGCTCAGCGAGAGCACTTGATGGAAGGTACCTTCGACGATATATCCTTCTCCGCCACGGCTCATTCGGTGCTGCGTTTCAGCGATGCCCGTGAGAAGCGGCAGATCGAGAACTTGCAAAAGCTCTTCGCCGTAGGGGTGGAGTGGCCATTCCTGCTGCCGCTTATCGGGCTCTGCCTCAAGCTGCCGTCCAACCGGCTATACTGGCTCATCTACAAACTCTGGAAGGGATACGCCCTTAAAAACCGATTGCACCCGCACCGGCTCTCCACGCGGGAGTTCCTGCGTTCGCTCACCCATTTCCTGCAGATAGACGCGGACTAGCTGCTCTACCCCCATGCGCACTGAACGAGTTTACAAGACCGAGGCCATTGTCCTGAAGCGGCTGGACCTGGGCGAAGCCGACAAGATCGTGACCGCCTACACCCCTTACCTGGGTAAGATCCGGGCGGTGGCCAAGGGCGTGCGCCGGCCCACCAGCAAGATGGGCGGCCATCTGGAGCCCTTCACCCACTCGCGCCTTCTCGTGGCCACCGGCCGGAACCTGGACATCATCACCCAGGCCGAGACCATCCACTCCTTCCGGGAGTTGCGGGAGAACCTGTGGCGCCTATCCCACGCCTGCTACCTGATGGAGCTCTTGGACGGCTTCACCGAGGAGCGATTGGAAAACCGCCCGCTGTTCGAGTTGCTTTTGGAGGTCCTGGGTCTCCTGACCACGGTCAAAGACCTGCAACTCCTGATGCGCTACTACGAGGTCAAGCTCCTGGAGCACCTGGGGTATCGGCCTCAATTGCGAAGCTGCGTCTCTTGCGGCAGGGCCTTGGAGCCGCGGGTCAACGTCTTCAGCCCTGCCTTGGGTGGAGTTCTGTGCGTGGACTGCCGCCATAAAGACCTATCCGCGCCTGACCTGAGCCTGGATGGGCTCAAGGTGTTGCGGTTCCTGCAGGACAACCCCTATCCCGGGGCCAGCCGCCTGCGCCTGGGCCCTGACGTTCAAGCCGAGATCCAAACCCTCCTGGGCGGCTACCTGCGCTACCTCCTGGAGCGAGACCTGAAATCCACCGAGTTCCTACGCACTCTGCGCCGCCAGGGAGTGATGCCGTAAGGGGCGGGCGTGAGTTCTTTTAGTTAAATAACTCGGCTTAGCAGACTTGACAATGGTTTGGCCGCTCTGCTATAATGCCCGCTTGTGGAATCGAGGCTGGGAGCCTCCATTTGCTATGTCGTGAGGAGCATGTTCGTTGAGCGATCAATACGCCATCGTGGAGACGGGCGGAAAACAATACAGGGTCTCGGTGGGCGACAAGGTGGACGTGGAGAGCCTGCCCTTTGAAGAAGGTGAGCCAGTGGAGCTGGACCGGGTGCTCCTGGTGGCCGACGGCGGGCAGGTGAAAGTTGGCCAGCCCACGGTGCCGGGCGCCAAGGTGAAAGCCACCGTAGTGGCCAACGACCGAGGCAAGAAAATCGTCGTTTTCAAATACAAGCCCAAGGTGCGCTATCGCCGCCGACTGGGCCACCGCCAGGACTTTACCAGGCTGGAGATAAACGAGATCATAGCGTAGCGGTTCGGCAGATCAATGGAGGTACCGACGTGGCTCATAAAAAAGGTGTGGGAAGCTCGAGAAACAACCGGGACAGCCAGTCCAAGCGACTGGGAATAAAGCGTTTTGCCGGTGAAGCGGTGAGGGCCGGCACGATCATCGTCCGGCAACGGGGCACGGAGTTCCGGCCGGGCCGCAACGTGGGCTTGGGTAAGGATCACACCATCTATGCCACCATTGACGGTGCGGTGAAGTTTGAATTCGTGGCCAAAGGCAAGCAGCAGGTCAGCGTCTATGCCCGCCAGCCGGCGCAGCCTTGACATAAGCGAGGCCAGGCTTTATACAAGTGAGGACAGATGAAGAAAGGCATACATCCGGAGTATTTCGAGGCCCTGGTTACCTGCGCTTGCGGCAATACGTTCAAGACTGGCTCTACCAAGAAGATCCTGAAGACCGACGTTTGCTCCAAATGCCATCCCTTTTTCACCGGTGAGCAGCGCATCGTTGATACCGCTGGTCAGGTGGAGCGCTTCATGCGTAAGCTGGAGCGCAGCCAGAAGCTGGCCGCCGAAACCTAGTCGCTCCGCCCTTACAGGGTAGTTGCCGAGGCAGAGTGGCTCCCCCACTTTGCCTTTTTCTTTAACCGCTGTTATCTGGAGCAACGCATGCCCCAACCGCAAAAAGCCGGGTGGATCGAGGTGATCTGCGGTGGGATGTTCTCGGGCAAGAGCGAGGAGCTCATCCGCCGGGTGCGGCGGGCCCAGATCGCCCGGCAAAGGGTGCAGGTCTTCAAGCCAGCCATCGATACCCGCTATTCCATTAGTGGCATCTCCTCCCACAGCGGCACGTCGGTGGAGGCCATGTCGGTGCGGGCCACCCGGGAGCTCGTCCAGGCCCTGGCGTCCGACGTGGACGTGGTGGCCATCGACGAGGTGCAGTTCTTCGATGCCGAGATCGTGGAGCTGTGCTGCGACCTGGCGGATCGAGGCGTGCGGGTGATCGTGGCCGGGCTGGATCTGGATTTCCGAGGCGAACCCTTTGGCCCGGTGCCCACGTTGATGGCCCGGGCGGAGATGGTGGACAAGCTGGCCGCCATCTGCATGTCGTGCGGTGGGGCAGCCAGCCGCAGCCAGCGCCTCATCGACGGCAGGCCCGCGGCCTACGACGATCCCGTAATCGCGGTGGGGGCCAGCGAGATGTACGAGGCCCGTTGCCGGCACTGCCACGAAGTGCCGCGAAGGCCGGGAGAAGGGGAAAAGGGATAGGGATCATGAGTTTCCACTACGGTGGGCAGGCGGTCATGGAGGGGGTCATGATGCGTGGCCAGAGGCACATGGCCGTGGCGGTGCGCAAGCCCTCCGGGGACATCATTGTCCACAGCGAGCCGCTCAACGCTGCCATCTACACCCATCCCTTCTGGAAGCTGCCTTTCGCTCGGGGTCTGGTGCTGCTCTGGGATACGCTGATCCTGGGGATCAGGACGATAATGTACTCCGCCGCGGTGGCCCTGGAAGAGGAAGACGTGCAACTCTCAGGCCCGATGATATGGGGGACGCTCTTCTTCGCATTGGCCCTGGCCGTGGGCGTATTCTTCGTGACGCCTCTCCTGTTGACCAGCTTCGCTGACCGCTACATCGCGTCCTCATTGGTCAGCAACGTGGTGGAGGGTGCGGTTCGCATCGCCTTTTTCGTGGGATACATCGCCCTCATCGGCCTGCTGCCAGACATCAGGCGGGTGTTCGCGTACCACGGCGCCGAGCATAAGGCTATCAACGCCTACGAGGCCGGTGAACCGCTGGAGGCCCAGGCTGTGGAGCGGTACAGCACCGCCCATCCCCGGTGCGGCACGAGTTTCTTGTTGGTGGTCCTGGTGGCCTGTATCCTGGTGTTCGCCCTCCTGGGCCGTCCGCCCATGTTCTGGCGCGTGCTCTCCCGAATTGCCCTGGTGCCGGTGGTGGCCGCCATCTCGTATGAGTTCATAAAACTGGCGGCGAACAATTTCCGTCTGTGGTGGGTGAAGGCGGCCATGGCGCCGGGCCTGTCCCTGCAGAGCCTGACCACCCGGGAGCCGGACCGCTCGCAGATCGAGGTGGCAATCACGGCGATCTGCAAGACCCCGTGAGTTGTTAAGGTTCAAACCCAAGTCTCAGTATACAAGAACGCTGAGAGCGCAGAGAAAATCCAGGAAAACTCAGCGTGCTCAGCGTGCTCTGCGGTTCAATCTGAGTTCTTTCAGCGGAGTCAGGATATTGATTGGGAAAAAGTATTGACAAATGGCAATTCAAAGACTAATATATCTCGGCATGGCCAAAAATCAAGATCTTCTGGGAGGTGAGTGATCGTGGACTCCGGTCCCAGTCACAGTTCCCGTACCGACGCCGACCCGGCGTGGTTGAACAAGGGTGTGGCGGGAGACCAGAGGACAAGCGTAGACATGGGCAGAAAAGCTATAGAGTGGTGCGTTAGGGAGGGGTGCGATTGATTAGCTTCTGCAGGAGGTGATGTCCCGTCTCGCTCCACCGTATTCTCCTCCGTACCTGCCTCTTCTCGTTTGTCTTCTGCAATTCCCTGATCGGCATCTGGATGTCCAAATCACGCTCGGCGCAGGCGCCTCCGCACGCTGCCTGTTCTACTCTACAGACGGGGGGTGGTTTGGATGGTCTTCCTCAGCGACCTGCTCAACGAAGCGGTCTACGATTCTCAGGGACGCAAGATCGGAAGCCTTAGCGACCTGGTGGTGTCCCATGGGGAGCTCTTCCCCACCGTGGTGGCCCTGGCCGTGGCTGTGCCCGCCCCTGCTCCTCTCTCTGCCAGGGAAACCCTACTCGTGCCCTGGCGTTACGTGGTGGGCCTGGAGGAGCGCCGGATCTCGCTGAACGTGCCCGTGGACAGCATCAAGCCCTACGTGCCGGCAAGCGGCGAGCTTTTCCTGTCCCGGGACGTCCTGGACAAGCAGATCGTAGACACCCAGGGGCGCCGGATCGTCAAGGTTAACGACCTCAAGCTGGCTCAGGTGAAGGGGGTGGCCCGGCTCCTGGGGGCGGACATCAGCTTCCAGGCCTTTCTGCGGCG
>JACQYG010000202.1 GCA_016208345.1 Chloroflexota bacterium | reverse complement strand
CGAAGTCCTCCAGCCGGATGTTCTCGTTGGGGGCGCGGGCTCGGGAGTCCGGATAGCTCGTGCCGGCGGAGGCCACCGGCAGCCCCAGCACTTTGGTGCAAGGGTACATGGGCCCTGACCCGGACATGGTGGGGGAGATCACTGGCTCCACACCGTATACCTGGCGAGCGGCAGCCTGCACTACCGTGACGAAAGGATGGTCCAGGGGGGTCCGGGCCGGATATTCCCCATGCTCCGTGGCGACCACGGTCACGTCGGAGAAACCCTTGTCGGTCAGATGGCGGCGCAGCTTTTCCAGGATGTCCTCGGGGGTCATGTGAGGCACCAGGCGAAAATCCACCTTGGCCCGGGCCACGCTGGGCAGGACGGTCTTGCCACCCTCGCCGGTGTACCCGGACCAGATGCCGCAAATGGTGCAGGTGGGGGCGAAGAGCTGGCGGCACTTGAGCTCAAAGCCGGATAGCCCCAGGAGGAATCCCGGGAGGCCCAGGTTTTCCCTGGTCTCTTCCTCCTCCGAGGGCGCGGCCCGGACCACCTCCAGCTCCTGTGGGGAGGGAGGAGCTGCGTGATCGTAAAAGCCGGAGATCAGCACATTCTCGTCACGATCTTTCAGGCTGGAAAGGGCCCACACCAGTCGCCAGGCGGGATTGGGCACGATAGTGGCCATGGCCGAATGCACGTCCCGAACGGCTCCCCGGGCCTCCAGCTCCACGTACAATATGCCTTTAAGCCCCAGGGTGATGTTGGGTTGCCCCTGCCAGTTGACACCCCCCGATTCCCAGAGGCAGGCATCGGCCCTCAAGAGTTCCCGGTGATCCACCACGAATTGGGGTAGATTGGGGCTGCCGATCTCCTCCTCTCCCTCTACTACGAACTTCACGCTCACCGGCAGCTCCCGGCCGGTGGACAGGAGTGCTCTCAACGCCGCCAGGCGTGAGAGGAGATTGGCTTTGTTATCGGCCACGCCGCGGGCATAGAGCTTACCGTCTCTTACAGTGGGCTCGAAAGGAGGGGATTCCCAGAGTTCCAAAGGCTCTGGGGGCTGAACATCATAGTGATTGTAGAAGAGCAAGGTGCGGGTAGACCGTCCCTCTCGAAACCCGTAGACCACGGGAGCGCCATCTCCGTTTGGTAAAAGCCTGGCCGGGAGCCCGTATTCCCCCATGACCGTGGCGGTCAACGCTGCCATCTCGGTGAGGCCAACCTTTTGAGCTGAGATGCTAGGCTGGCGGCACAATCGGACCAGGTCCTGCAGAAAGCGCTCGGATTGATCATCCACGTAGGCGTAGGCGTCCTCCACGATCTCACCTCCAGTAGGGCTAGAAGGTGTCGAAAACCGCAGGATACCCCAGGGCGTCCGCTACCTGGTATTACGACGGGAATAAAGACCTAACCTACAACTGACTGCCTGTTTTCTCAACACCCTTGAATCTTGCTGCCCTTGACTGACTGGGCTAGTCTTCGAGCCAGGCCCGGGCCATCTCGGGCAGAGACGCCAGGGGCCCCCGGCGAATGGTACAGGTCGGTAAGGAATTCAGGAAGGCGGTGCCGTAGGATTTGCTATCCACCCGGCGATCCATCAGGGCCACCACACCTCGGTCCGAACGGCTGCGGATCAACCGCCCGAATCCCTGCTTGAACTTCAGCACGGTCTGAGGCACGGCGTAGCGGCCAAAAGGGTCGTCGAAACACTCGCTGCGGGCGGCAAAGACGGGATCGGTGGGCACGGCGAATGGCAGCTTGGCGATGACCAGGACGGACAGGGCCTTACCCACCACGTCCACCCCCTCCCAGAAGCTGGCCGTCCCCAGGAGCACGGCCCTGGGATTGGCGCGGAAGCGGTCCAGGAGTTGGCGGGGCGAGCCGTCGATGCCGTGACCCAGGACCATGATGCCATCTTCCTCCAGTGGGCTTACAATGGCCTGATAGGTAGATCTCAGGGCGCTGTGAGAGGTGAGGAGCACCATGGCCCTTCCCTGGGTGGCGCGACAAAGGGCGATCAACGCCTCCTCCAGGCGCTTTTGATAGTACGGCTTGCCCGGCTCTGGCAGGTCCTGGGGTATGAACAGGAGGGTCGAAGTGCGATAGTCGAACGGTGAACCCAGGAGTAGCTCATTGGCCTCCTCTAATCCCAGCCTTTCCCGGATGAAATCAAAGCTATGTTCGGTGCTCAAGGTAGCGGAGGTCAGTATCACCGAGTCTTTCTGGGCGAAAAGCTCCTCCTGGAGAAGCCGATTCACGTTCAGCGGCGCGGCGTGCAGGGAAACCTCGCCGGTCTGGTGGTGGGCGGTGAGCCAATAGATGTCCTGGGGAGAAGGCTCGGCCACCACGGAGCGAGCCTGCCGAGCGATCTGCTGCAGGCTAAGGACCTGGCCGTCGATCTCGGAGAGTGTGCTTTCGAGATCGGTCACCTGGAGGTTTGGGGCATCGCTCAGCCTGCTGCGCAAATGGGCCAGTCCCCCCTGCAGATGCTGAAGCGCATGGTCGAGGTTCTCCCAGGCCAGCTCGACGCCAGGCCAGGAGGGCTGTGCCCGCACGCCCGGGGTCAGGCGCAGCGGCTGCTCGTAGCCGGCATTCTTGACGTTAGTCTCCTCCTCTCCCCGCTGCTCGCGCATGAACGCGCCCAGACAACCGAAGAACTCGTCGAGGGAATGCCGGGCCTTATCGGTGAGGGCGCAGAGCCTCTCCGCCGCGGCCGCCACCTCGGTGGCCAGTTGTCTGGGGGCCGAGGTCCGGGCGAAACGGTTCCTGAGCTCCGGGATAAAGCCAATGTGATGCTTGGCATCCAGGGGCGCGCATAGGCTGTCCAGGAAGGCCCGGAGCGCTGGGTATTCCAGAGCGTAGCCGAACTGGTCAGTGGCTACATCTTCCAGGTGATGGGCCTCGTCTATGACCAGGTGACGGTACTCGGGCAGCACCCGGTTCTGCGTGCCCAGGTCAGTGAGGAGGAGGGCGTGATTGACCACGATGATGTGGGCGGCCTCGGCGCGCTGGCGGGCTCGGAACAGAAAGCAGGCATTGCGGGCGAAATAGGGGCAAGTGGCGGGGTCACAGCTCTTTTCGTCGGCGTAGATGCGAGTCCAGGGCCCCTGTTCCTCCGGTCCCAGGGTCAGCTCAGCACGGTCGCCGGTGATGGTGGTGGGAAGCCAGGCCAGGGTCTTGGCCGCCAGCCGAACCTCCTGGGGTGACAGCGCCTCGGCATGGCGAAACGATACCCAGCGCCGCAGGCACAGGTAGTTGGCGCGGCCTTTCACCAGGGCGGCGCGGAAACCGGAAACGTGCTCGCCCTGGTTCACCTGGCCCTCCAGCTCCACGAGCACCTTCCGCAGATCAGGCAGGTCCTTATTGAAAAGCTGATCCTGGAGGT
This sequence comes from Chloroflexota bacterium, assembly GCA_016208345.1. Lineage (GTDB taxonomy): Bacteria > Chloroflexota > DTOL01 > DTOL01 > JACQYG01 > JACQYG01. Next base: position 1,985 of record JACQYG010000202.1, on the reverse strand, counting down.
TGATGGTATTCGTGGAGATCACCACGTGACGGCCATTCTGCACGGCATAGAAGACCGCAGGCAGGAGATAGGCCATGGACTTGCCCACGCCTGTCCCCGCCTCCACAATTAAATGCTGGTTGTCATTCAGCGACCACGCCACCTGGCGCAGCATCTCCCGTTGTTGGGGCCGGTCCTCGTAGCCCGGGAAGCAGCGGGCGAAGGTGCCGTCCCTGTCCAGCACGGCGGCCAGAGCTACCGCATCCAGGGGCACGGTCCCTTCGCGAGGCTCGAGGGGCACCTCCTGGTCTTTGTCCGGGGAGGGGAGGCTGAGCGTCAGCGCGTCCAGGCCGCCTTTGGCGCGGAGCTGCTCTCTAACCGAACCGCCGAAGGCGTAGCGCATCTTCTCCTGCTCGATCTCCTGGAATACCCCGCCCAGAGACCAGGCGCTCTTGGAGGCCAGCCGGTTGATCTCCTGGATGGTCTCCAGATCCAGCCCCAGGGCTCGTTGGTAGAGCGCGCAAAAGAGGGCCTTTGCCAGCAGGGCATCGGCCAGGGCTCGATGCTGCGTCGGCGCCGGGATCCCTAGGGCTGCAGTGAGGAGGCCCAGATTATAGCTGTTCATCTTGGGGAGGACGATGCCAGCCAACTCGAAGGTATCGATGGCGATGTTGGAGAACGTCAACCCCCCTTGCTTGAGAAACGACAGGTCGAAGGCCACGTTGTGACCCACCAGGGGCAGCTCGCCGACAAACTGGCTCAGCACCGGCAGGACGGCGGCCAGTGACGGCGCACTGGCCACGTCCTTCGGACCGATGCCGGTCAGCAATTGTACCTTCTGGGGGATAGAACAGGTAGGGCGCACCAGGCTGGACCAGGAGTCCAGCACCCGATCGCCTCGGAACTTCACCGCTCCTACCTCGACCACTGAGTCACTCTCGGGCTTGAGGCCGGTGGTCTCCAGGTCCAGGGCAACGTAGGTCTGGTTCATGCCAGGACGCTTCCCTTCAGGCCCTCGCCTTCGAGGGCAGTGATCAGCGTGGGGGTGATCCGGTTGGCCAGGAACAGGGCGCTTTCGGCGCTGACTCGCAGGTAGTTATCCGTTAGCCCTGACCAGCGGTTCCCCGCTGCCCTCTCCTCCCACAGGACCTCCAGGGTCTGCCCCAGGAACCCCCGGCGGAAGGCAGCGGCGCTCTGCTGCGAAACCGCTCGGAGCCTGGCGCAGCGCTCGCGTTTCACGGGCTCGGGCACCTGGTCCGGCAGGCCGACGGCCAGGGTTCCGGGCCGTGGCGAGTACGGGAAGACGTGAGCCCGGGCAAACCTCATGCCCTCAACGAAGGCCAGGCTTTCCAGGAAGTCCTCCGGGCTCTCCCCGGGGAAGCCGGCGATCAGGTCCGTGGTTATAGAGACCCCAGGGATGGCCCTTCGGGCTTCCTCCACCAGGAAGGCGAAGTCCTGGCGGGTGTAGCGGCGGCGCATCCTGGCCAGGGTCCGGTTGCAGCCGCTTTGCAGGGGCAGGTGCAGGTGCCGGCAGAGCCGGGGATCCCGCCACAGCTCGAAAAGGTCCGGGGAGATATCCTGGGGCTCCAGGGAGGACAGCCTGAGGCGCGGTATCGGCGTATCACGTAGGATCTGAACGATCAGGCGCCTCAGATCATAGAGGTCTGTACTCGAATGGTCCTGGTCCGCGCCATAGCTGCCCAGATGCACACCGGACAGGACTACTTCCTGGCAGCCCTGGCCCTGGTGGCGCCCAGGGCCCTGGCTGGCCAGGGACCTGATGCGCGAGACTATCTCCTGGGCGGGGACGCTGGTCGGCTGGCCGCGGGCGTAGGGCACGATGCAATAGGCGCAGAAATCGGCGCAACCGTCCTGGGCCTTGACGAAGGCCCGGGTGTGGCCGTGCGGCGCGCCCCCAATGTCCGTCTGGGCCGCAACGCTGCTTGCAGCTCTCGCGGCGTGCCCCAAGGCCTCCAGGGCCAGATCAGCCAGACGGCCCTTGCTAT
>JACQYG010000100.1 GCA_016208345.1 Chloroflexota bacterium | reverse complement strand
CAGTACGATCTGTATTACATCAAGCACCAATCGCTGTGGCTGGATCTCTTGATTCTGCTGCGGACGATGGGACAGATGGTGGGGCTGAGGGGAAGGTGAGGAGCAAGGGGCGAAGAGCGTAGAGTGGAGAGCGTAAGGCGAAGAGCGAAGGCAAGGCTACAGAGCGGCAGATCTGCAAAGCCGCAGCTATATAGCCCCCTGTGCAGCCTTGCAGCCCTGTCACGCCCCACCTTTCACGCACTACGCTCCACACCCAAGGCACCCTCGCTCCTTTGCTCAGAATTTGTTGCCGATTTTGATGCGATCATGATATAATGTGACAGGTACATAATGATTGAGGTTATGGAGAGTCCTGGATGGAGAGGGGGCACATGAGTACAGGACTAAACCCCCGGATTGTATCAGATCCGGATTCCTATAGTGGTGAGCCGGTATGGCGGGGACAAGGATACCGGTATGGGTAGTGTTGAGCCACCTAGCTCCCAGCGAGGATATCGAAACCATCCTGCGCAACCTCCCACGTCTGAGCAGGGAAGATATCCTGGCCTGCCTGGAATACGCAAGCTACTTGGCGACAGAAAAGGTGGTGCCGGTATAATGGTTATCGTCCTCGATGAGAACGTCTGCCTGGCGTTGGCCGGTGCACTAGGGGAAGGGGGCCACGAGGTCACCGCCATAGCCGAGACCGCCGGAAGGAATTAGCAGATACTGGAGGTGAAAGATGAAGTTGCCGGTAACGATTTATCAGGATGAAGAGGGATGGTATGTAGCAGAATGCCTGGCCATCCCCGGTTGTGTAAGCCAGGGGAAAACATTGGAAGAGGCCTTAGCGAACATCCGTGAGGCCGTTCAACTCTGCCTGGAGGTGCGAAAGGAAAAGGGATTGCCGTTGACGGTTCAAACCTTCGAAATCGAGATGCCAGCCTATGCCTAAACTCTCTCACATCTCCGGGCGGGAAGCTGTGTGTGCTTTCCAGAAAGCGGGTTGGGAAGTGGCTCGTCAGCGAGGGAGCCATATGGTTTTGACCAAGCCCGGCTCTATCTATACCCTTTCCGTCCCCTTACATGATGAATTAGGACCGGGCTTACTTCGCAGCTTGCTCCATAAAGCAGGATTGACGGTTGAGGAATTTAGGGAACTTCTGTGACCACAAATTGGCCCGGGCAAAAAGAAGGGAGGTGCGAGATGAAAGCCATAGAAATCCCAAGGGGCTTGGATAAGGGGGCATTGGCTCAGAAAGCCAAAGCGATCTATAACAGTAAGTACAGGAAGAGACTGGAGCTCACGGAAAAGGGAAAGGTTGTGGCCCTAGAGGTGGAAAGCGGTGAGATCTTTCTCGGTCGCACGGCCTTGGAGGCGGGGATGAAGGCCCGCCAGAAGTTCCCCGACAAGATCTTCTATTTCATTAGAGTAGGATACCCCGCCGTGCACTCAGCAAAGGGGCCTGGAAGAAGAGCCGCGCCACAAGGAGAATACCGTGTTCCTGCAGGGGTTGATCAACGAGAACCTTGAGCCCATCGTGGAGAACATCTTTGCCATTGGCCAGGAAGAGAACATCCCTTTGGAGACAGTCCTGGATACCGGCTTCAACGGGATGTTTTGTTTACCGAGGCACTACCGAGAGCAATGCGAACTCAGCACCCTTGGCCTGGAGACCTTTGAATTGGCTGACGGCTCGTATGTGGAAGAGGAGTTGTATGTGGGACAGATACTGCTTAACGATATCCCGTATTTTGTTGAGATGATCCTGACCGACTCGGATCAGGCCTTGCTGGGAATGCAATTGCTGGAAAACAAGGTCGCTACCTTTGACTTGAAGCGGATGAGGATAGAAGTGATGGACTGAAAACGTCTCTTGGACATTGTGGGAGCGAGTATTAGCCTGATCCTCTTTGGCCTTGCGCTCCCCTTCATCGCCCTGGCCGTGCGCCTTGATTCCCCCGGCCCCATCTTTTACCGGCAAGACCGCGTGGGCAAAGGCGGCAAGGTATTCAAGGTTCTCAAACTGCGGACGGTGGTGGCGGATGCGGAGAGGAACGGCGCAGCGGTTTGGGCCGGCAAAAACGACCCGCGCGTTACGCGCCTCGGCCGCATCCTGCGCAAGACGCGCCTGGACGAGCTCCCCCAGTTCCTAAATATCCTGCGCGGCGAGATGAGCGCCGCTTCTGGGCTGAGGAGCACGGGAGCAGGGGCGAGGGGGAGCGAGCACCCCGGCACTTCCGCACTTCCGCACCTCCGCACCCCTGCTCAGAAGGCGCCACGCGGTCAAACCGGGCATGGCCGGCTGGGCGATGCTCCACCAGGACTACGCCGGCACGGTGGAGGATGCCCTGATCCGCCTCCAGTATGACCTATACTACGTCAAGCACCAGTCCCTTTGGCTGGACGCACTGATCTTGCTGCGAGCGATGGGGCGTCTGGTGGGGCTGAGAGGGAGGTAAGACGTGGCACGTTAGAACGTTCGAACGTGCCACGTTCAACGCTTAACTTTCATGGCACAGCCAGAACCGCGCAGTGAACCACTCCTTTGCTCAGAATTTGTTGCCGATTTTGATGCGACCATGATATAAT
>JACQYG010000212.1 GCA_016208345.1 Chloroflexota bacterium | reverse complement strand
TGGTGGCCGGTAACCCAATATCCCTTTTAAGCCAGCGTCATCCCTGAGATGCCCCATGTCCTCCACACACTCCCCACCCAGAGCACTCAACAGCACAAGGCTCTCCACCATCTGCCCCTGCCTCAGTCCCTTGGCTGACCCCTTGGCTGGCAACACCTTGTTAGCCACCCCATCTACGCCCGAGCGGCGGAACAATTCCACCAGCAAGGAGGCACCCGCCCATGGGGTGGATGCCTCCCGCAAACCTCCCACTATCTTCACACCCAGGACTTCCGACGGTCGCTTCATCGTAACCTCCTGGGTGATAGCTTACTACATTTAAACCGTATTTGCACTACCCCAGAATCCACGGATCGGGGTACAAGGTATTGACTTTTGCCTGTAGTTCGTTTAAACTACGATTGCAATAAGCATACGACTGGGAACAAGAGGAGTAGGCTGCTGGAGGCTGATAGAGAAGGGGGGCCACCGGGTGTAAGCCCTCCTCAGCAAGAGCTGCCGAAGGTCGCTTGGGAGTCGGCCGATCGAAAGCGTAGACCGGCACGGGTTGGCCCGTTATAGCCCAATGAGCTGTCAAGGGTTGTCAGTTACCCCGGGGCGGTACCTGTTTCTTTGCTAGTAAACAAAGTCGCCAGGCGGTGACTCAGCCTTTGACAGGAACCAGGGTGGTACCACGAGCCTCTTCGTCCTTGTGATGAAGGGGCTTTTTGTTTTCGTGGTTTGATGGTGCGCGTTTCTTTGCTAGTAACGAAACCTCTTGGCCAGCGAGTGTACCCAAGAAGAGGCGAAAAGCCAACGTGGAACAGGCTTTCCTGGGAACCCTAAACGAGAAAGGTGAGGTATGATGGAAACATTGACTAAGGCCGAAGAGATGCCGAAGGCCTACGACCCGAAGAAGGTGGAGAGCCGACTGTACGAGTTCTGGGAGAAGGGTGGTTTCTTCAAGCCAAGGATCGACCCTAACAAAAGGCCCTTCGTCATCTCCATGCCGCCGCCCAACGTGACCGGCGAGCTCCACCTGGGCCACGCCATCGTGGACACCATCGAGGACATCATGATCCGCTGGCACCGCATGAAGGGAGACCCCACCCTCTGGTTGCCTGGCTCCGACCATGCCAGCATCGCCGTGCATTACGTCATCGACAAAGGTCTGACCAGCCGCAGCACGGAGATGGACGGGCTCTTGAAAGACATGGGCTTCCCACTCCCTGCTGGCCGAAAGCCTCTTACCAGGCAGGACCTGGGGAGGGAATGGTTTCTCAAACTGGGCTGGGCCTGGCGGGAGCGCTACGGCGGCATCATCAAGAAACAGCACGAGCGCCTGGGCGCCTCCTGCGATTGGAGCCGGGAGCGCTTCACCATGGACCCAGGCCTCTCCCGAGCGGTGCGTGAATCATTCGTGCGCCTTTATAACAAGGGCTTGATCTACCGGGGCCAGTATCTGGCGAACCGCTGTCCTCGCTGCGGCACTGTGGTCTCTGACCTGGAGGTGGTGCACGAGGAGGAGAGAGGCAAACTCTACTACGTGCGCTATCCCTTGACCGGCGGTGGCGATGAGTACGTGACAGTGGCTACAACGCGGCCGGAGACCATTCTGGGCGATACGGCGGTGGCAAAGGTGACCCCGGCCCACGACCCCACGGATTACGAAATAGGCCAGCGCCATAAACTACAGTTCATCAACGTTATGAATCTCGATGGCACCATGAACCAGTATGCCGGGATCTATGCGGGAATGGACCGCTTTGCCTGCCGCAAGGCCCTGGTGGCCCATCTAGAGGGCCAGGGGCTCCTGACTAGGGTCGAGGATTACATTCACGCCATTGGCCATTGCCAGCGCTGCGGCACCATCCTGGAGCCATCGGTATCAGAGCAGTGGTTCGTGAAGACAAAGCCTCTGGCTCTACCAGCCATTGCCGCCGTGAGGGACGGCCGCATCCGCATTATCCCTGAGCGCGCCACCAAGATCTACTATAACTGGATGGAGAACATCCGGGACTGGTGCATCTCCCGGCAACTCTGGTGGGGACACCGCATCCCGGTGTGGTACTGCGATGCCTGCGGAAAGGAGAGCGTCACCGTGGAGGAAACCCTCCCGGCTTGCTTGCAGTGCGGGAGCGAACGCGTACGCCAGGACCCCGATATCCTGGACACCTGGTTTTCCTCTGCCTTGTGGCCCTTCTCCACCCTGGGCTGGCCAGAGGAGACCGATGATCTCAAGTACTTCTACCCAACCAGTGTGCTAGAGACGGGATACGACATCCTCTTCTTCTGGGTGGCGCGCATGATCATGATGGGGCTGGAGTGCCCTGGGGACATCCCCTTCGACACGGTCTACCTCCACGGCATGATCCGCGACGAGCGCGGAGACAAGATCAGCAAGACCAAGGGCAACGTGGTGAACCCCCTGGACGTGATGGATGAGTTCGGCACCGATGCCCTGCGCTTCACGCTGGCCACCGGCAGCACCCCGGGCAATGACATGAAGCTTTCACGCCAGAAGTTGGAGAACAGCCGCAACTTCGCCAATAAGTTGTGGAACGCGGCACGCTTCGTGTTACAGGCAGTAGAGAATGAGGAAGAGGTAAAGCCCCTGCCTCTGCAGGAAATCCCAGACGAGAGACTCCTCCTGCCGGACCGGTGGATCTTGAGCCGACACCATCGGCTATGCGCCGAGGTTGATCGGCTCATGGCGGACTATCAGTTCGGCGAGGCCGGGCGTCAGATCTACGAGTTCCTATGGGGCGAGTTCTGTGACTGGTACATCGAGGCCAGCAAGATCCGGCTGTACGGCCACGACCCGGAGGCAAGGGCAGCCACCATGAGCATCTTGCTCTACGTGCTGGAACGCACCCTTCGGCTCCTGCACCCCTTTATGCCCTTTGTCACGGAGGAGATATGGCAGCACTTGCTTTTTAGCAAGGGAGCGGCCATGGTCCTCCCTAACCCCCCGGGGAAGCCTGCTCTCTTTACTGGCAAAGAAGAAGAGAGAGGCTCGATCATGGTGGCACCTTACCCACAGGCAGAGGGGCGATACTATAACGATGCGGCTGAGCGGGAGATGGGCCTGGTGTTGGAGATCGTCCGGGCCATTCGAAATGCTCGGGCGGAGTTCGAGGTGGAGCCCAACCGGCGCATTGCTGCCCTCATTGCCGCCGGCTCCAACGCAGGGCATCTTGGTGATCAGGCGGCGGTCATAGCTGCCCTGGCCCGGGTGGATCCAGAGAGGCTGACCATCGTGCCCCACCTGGTGGAGAAACCCTCCCAGGCCCTGGGTCTGGTGGTGGGCACTGTCGAGGTGTTCTTGCCTTTGCCAGGGATGATCGACCTGGCTGTGGAACAGGACCGCCTGGATCGGGAGATGGCCACGGCCGAAAGCGAAATTGCCAGGGCAGTGGCGCTCTTGGGCAACGCCAGTTTCGTGTCTCGCGCACTAGAGGGCGTGGTGGAGAAGGAGAAGGAGAAGCTCGCTACCCTGCAGGAAAGGCTCGACAAACTGGTCAGGCGGAAGGAAGCCTTGCGAGCGTAGTGTTCTTTACTAATAAAGAACAACGGGTGCACGGCGTTGTACGCGTGGCACCACGTGCGCTGTTTTCTTTACTAGCAAAGAAACTGTGGTATAATTATTTGGGCATGTGCTTTAAGCCATTCTTTACTAGTAAAGATAATGCCCAGGTTGCCATGTTCTTTACTAGTAAAGAAGTAGCGGCGTTGGGTGGGGGCGTACCATGATTGGAAAGGTATTCGCCGGCAAGTACAAGATCATCGACGAGGTGGGAAGCGGGGCCACATCCACGGTGTACATGGCCCGCAATCTGGACACCAATCAGATATTGGCCTTGAAAGTGCTGAGCCAAAGCTCGTCCACGGACGCCGAGTTCATCAGGCGCTTTCAACGTGAGGCGGTCATCATCAAGAACCTCAATGACCCCCACATCGTCCGGGTGTACGACTTTGGCTGCCAGGATGGCATCTACTTTCTGGCCATGGAGTACGTAGACGGCCGCCCGGTCAGCGAGGAGCTGGCCAAGAGCGGCAAGCTGCCCCTGGAAAAGGCACTGAACATCGCCATACAAGCGGCAGAGGGGTTGCAAGCTGCCTACCGGAGTGGCATCGTGCACCGGGACATCAAGCCTCAGAACCTGATGCTGGATGCCGATGGTAGGCTCAGGATAATGGATTTCGGCACGGCCCGCGGGGGCGACCTCTCCAGCATCACCGTCTCCAACGTCTTCATTGGCACCCCCTATTACATATCGCCAGAACAAGCAGAGAAGGGCAAGAGTGCGGACATACGGTCAGACCTGTACAGTCTTGGCGCGGTTCTCTTCGAGATGCTCAGCGGCAAGGTTCCGTTCCAGGGCGACTCTGCGGCCATGGTCGTAGTGAAGCACATGACGGATCCGGTGCCCTCGCTGACTACCCAGGACCCAACGATCCCTTCACAGATCGACCAGATCGTCCAAAAGGCCCTGGCCAAGGACCCGGCCCAGCGTTTCCAGACCCCGGAGGAGATGCGGTTGGTGCTCAAAGACGCCCTGGCCAGGGTTTGCCGCCCGGCTGCACCCTCGCCGGGCGTGGCCAGAGAGATGCCCCGGCCTCCGGTTCCCGCGCCGCCGGCGGCCACAGCCACTCCACTCTTGGTATCTTTAGAGTCTGGGCAGCAGTTCTCGGTGACTGTCCCGGAATGCGCCATCGGGCGAGCCGACCCCGAGAGGGGGCTGTATCCGCACGTTGACCTCCAGCCCCTGGACCTGGGACGATCGGTCTCCCGCCAGCATGCCCGGATCGTCTGCCAGGATGGCACCTATTTCGTCATGGACGCTGGCAGCCGGAATCGCACCTACCTGAACCAGGCTGCCCTTACCCCCGGGCAGATGTACCCGCTGAAAGACGGCGACGAGCTTTGGTTCGGCAAAGTAAAAGTGGTCTTTCGGTTGCGCTGATGGCCCCGGGATCAAGCCTCTTAGCCAGTGCCCAGTTTCACTAGTAGAAAACCCCACTCAAGGTGCCAGTCAAGAAACCAGGCGCCGTCGAAAACCCATAGCAAGGAGAGCTCTGCGATGCGCAAGGGGCTCTGCGTCCTTCTGGCCCTGACCCTTTTGGCCCTGGGCCCGGTGGCGCTGGCTGCCGAGACCAAGGACTACTTCTTGGAA
>JACQYG010000211.1 GCA_016208345.1 Chloroflexota bacterium | reverse complement strand
TTGCCGCTGAGGTTACCGATCCCATTGGCTTTGAAGGCCAATGGAGTGGCCTTGGCCCAGGCAGCGTCGGCGGCATCTTTGGGGGCGGCCGCAGCCTTCAGGGCCACCAACGTGTTGGGCTCCGGCGCCTTGGTGGGCGTAGGGGGCACCGGTGTGGCCGTGGGCGGTGGCTTGGTGGGCGGCACCGGCGTCGGCGCAGGGGTGGGGCCACAGGCCGTAACCACCCCAAAGGCGACTGCCAGGGCCAGGGCGAGGAGAAGATAGAGCTTAGCGTTTGCGGTCATGCCTCTTGCCATTTGTGTAGCCTCCTTTCAGCCGCCATTATACTACACCCAGGTCAAAATCAGGTCAAAACCAGGTCAAAACCGCGTTCCAATCCACGCCAGAGGAGAGCCTCGCCTTGCTTTTCCCGGGCATGGTTGGTAGAATAGGGAGAAAGAACCCCATTTGCAGCATAAGGATGTCAGCGATGCCGGGAGACGGCAAAGGATTCCATAGGCAGATCCTGCGCCTGCGCTGGGCCCTGCCAGTGCTTTTGTTCCTCATTGTCTTCGCCTACGAGACGTATGAACACGCCATCCTGGAGATGGATCTAATGGGCTTTCACTTCTCCGCCGAGATCCTTTTCTTCGGCCTTTTGGGGCCCACCCTGGTGGGCCTGACCCTTAACTGGATCGCCCGCAGCCTGGAGGAACGGGAGCGCGTCGAGGAGAGAGCGCGGGCCAGGATGGAGCGACTCAACCTGGAACTGGAGGAGAAGGTGAGACAGCGCACTCAGCGCCTGCAGGAAGCTATGGCTGAGCTGGGGCGTAAGAACGAGGAATTACAGCAACTGGATCACCTCAAGAGCGAGTTCGTCTCCCTGGTCTCCCATGAGTTGCGCACGCCTCTGACCAGCATCAGCGGCGGCATCGAGCTGATCCTGCAGTTTGGGAGTAACCTGGACCGGCCGCAGCAGGAGGCCCTGGCGATCATGACCCAGGAGTGTGCCCGCCTCAATCGCCTGGTCCAGAGCATCCTCAACGTGTCTCTCATCGAGGCCGGGCGTCTATGCCTACACCGGGGGCCTATTGCCGTTCCTCCCATCGTAGAAAAGGCGGTGAAGAACACCCAGGTGCGAGCCAGTGGGCAGCGCTTTCGCCTTCCCACCTGGGGAAACCTCCCCATGGCCTGGGGTGACGAGGATGCCCTGGCGGAGATCCTGCTCAACCTGCTGGACAACGCCGTGAAGTACTCGCCCAACACCGGCGAGATCGCCATTGAGGTCAAAAAGTTAGGGGAACGGGAGACAAGTCCTTCGCCCCCCTCGCTGCTCATCTCGGTTGCCGATGAGGGGCCCGGCATTCCCCTGGGGGAACAAACCAGGATCTTCGGGCGATGCCCGAAAGACCTATGGTTATGGCTTGGGGCTCTACGTCACTCGGAAACTGGTGGAGGCGCAAGGGGGGCGTATCTGGGTGGAGAGCCAACCCCAGACAGGGGCGCGCTTCAACTTCACCTTGCCCCTAGCGAGGCTAGATCTAGATAGTGAAGAAGATTCTCCTGATTGACGATGACCAGGCGCTGGTCAGGCTCCTGGGCCAATACCTGGAGCGGGCGGGCTACCAGGTATATAGTGCCGCCGACGGCCGGGAAGGGCTGCGACAGTTGTACGTTCGGCAACCGGACCTGGTCATCCTGGATGTGATGATGCCTCAGATCGATGGTTGGGAGACGGCGCAGCGCATCCGGGAGCTGACCAATACCCCCTTGATCATGCTCACGGCAAAGGGCGAGGAGAGGGATAGGCTCAGGGGCTTTCGTCTGGGAGTAGACGACTACGTGATCAAGCCCTTCAGCTTCGCCGAGCTTACCGCCCGAGTGGGCGCTGTCTTGCAGCGCTCGGCTGGATCCAGTGAGTCCAGGGCCGCCCAGGCCTTCGTCAGCCGTAGCCTGGTCATCGATTTCGACCGCCACCTGGTGTTACGCTACAACGAGCCAATCGACCTCACCGCCACCGAGTTCAAGCTCCTGCGCGTCTTGGTGGAGAACGTTGGGCGCGTGCTCTCCCAAGAGTATCTCCTGGAGCAGGTTTGGGGGGCGGAGTACACTGGAGACGTGGGATACATCCGACGGTACATCTGGTACCTACGCCAGAAGATCGAGGAGGATCCCCATGATCCCCGGTACATTATCACGGAGCGCGGTTTCGGCTATAGCTTCCGGAAGGGCCCGGAACCGGGGTTAACCCAGGACGATCGTTTGCACCCGTTGAAAGGTGAGGCCTTATGACCCGTGAAGAGATCCGCCTGACGTCGCTGGCGTCCTGCGCCGGCTGAGCGTCCAAGCTGGGCCCGGAGGCCCTGGCGCAGGTCCTGCGCCCGCTGACAAACCTTTTCGACCTGGCGGCCCACCCGAACCTCCTGGTGGGGTTGGGCGCCGCCGATGATGCTGCGGTCTATCGCCTGGACGAGGAGCGGGCCCTTATCGTCACGACTGACTTCTTCACCCCCATTGTGGATGATCCGTACGACTACGGGGCCATCGCCGCGGCCAACTCCTTAAGCGACGTCTACGCCATGGGTGGCGAGCCTTTCCTGGCTTTGAACATCGCCGCCCTGCCGCCGCAATTGCCGCCGGAGTTCCTGGCCGAGATCCTGCGGGGCGGAGCGGAGAAAGCCCGGGAGGCCGGGGTGATTATCGCCGGGGGCCACACCATTCAGGACAAGGAGCCCAAGTACGGCCTGGTGGCCGTGGGCTTGGTCCACCCGGAGCATCTGTTGACCAAGGGGGGTCTCTGCCCGGGCGATGCCCTGGTCCTCACCAAGCCCCTGGGGACTGGCATCATCACCACCGCCTTCAAAGGCGACCGCGCCGACCCCGCGCACCTGGCAGCGGCAGTGGCCAGCATGAAGGCTCTGAACAGAACGGCCGCCCGCCTGGCCGGGGAATTCGCCCTGCGGGCAGCCACCGACATCACCGGCTTCGGCTTCCTGGGGCACGCCTGGGAGATGGTCCAGGCCAGTGGCGTGGGGATGCGCCTGCGCTTTGCGGCCTTTCCCTTCCTGGAGGGGGCTCGCTCTTACGCCCGCGAATGGCTCTTCCCTGGAGGCTCCCACAACAACCGCGTCTTCTACGGCCCCCATGTGAGCTTCGCCCCGGGCATCGCCGAGGAGGAAGAGATGCTCCTCTTCGATGCCCAGACCAGTGGAGGGCTCTTTTTGGCCGTGCCCGGGGACAGGCTGAGCCGCTTCCTTTCCCGGGCCGCCGAGCTGGGTCAACCGGCCTGGGCCGTGGGGGAGGTTACGGGGCCGGGGGACGAGATCGAGGTCCTAGCGAACGCGGCGTGAAGGCTTCCGAGCCGAAACTATTCTTGACTCCGCTGAAAAAACAAGGCTTTAACCGCAGAGCACGCAGAGCGCGCCGAGATTTTCACTTTTTCTCTGCGTTCTCAGCGTTCTCAGCGGTAAGAAAACGGCTGGGCGACCTTTTTACAGTGGAGTCATTCTTTATCAGCAAAGAAGGGTCTTTCGCCCACGACCGGTCGGACAACGCCGTAGGGCGGCTCGAGGTAGAGAGATGATCATCGCCGTCATCGATGGCATGGGCGGGGGCATCGGCGCTCAGATCGTCAGCCAATTGCGCCAGGAGTTGTCAGTGGAGGTGGAGATCCTGGCCCTGGGCACCAACGCCATCGCCACGGACAAGATGATGCGGGCCAAGGCCAGCCGGGGGGCGACGGGGGAGAACGCCATCCGGGTGTCGGTGAACCTGGCCGATGCGATCCTGGCCCCCATCGGCGTGGTCATCCCCAATTCTATGATGGGCGAGATCACCCCTGGCATCGCCGAGGCCGTGGC
>JACQYG010000210.1 GCA_016208345.1 Chloroflexota bacterium | reverse complement strand
TATCCCGCACAGGAGGGGCTGGTGGTGCGGACCGACTCCTCTAGGGTGCTCAAGGCCCGTCGGATGGTCGCCGAGCTACTGTTGGCCCGCTGCCCCAACGTGCCGGAAATCCAGGCCCTGGCCCAGGAGATGGGTATCGAAAGGCCCCGCTTCCACATCGCGGACGAGAAGTGCACTCTTTGCGGCCTGTGCGTGCGCACCTGTGAGGAGATCGCTGGGGTCAGCGCCATCAACTTCATCCAACGGGGGACAGAGCGGGAGGTGACCACCCCATTCGCCGTCCCCTCGGAGGCCTGCATCGCCTGTGGGGCCTGTGCCCTGGTCTGCCCTACCGAGGCCATCGTGATCGAGGGTGCGGAGCAGATCAAGCACCGGGAGCTCCGCCTGGGCCCGGCCAAGGCCATTCACGTCCCCTTCCTCCAGGCCGTGCCCAAGGCGCCCATCATCGACGCCGAGCAGTGCATCCACTTCCGCACGGGCAAATGTGGCGTCTGCGAGCGCTTCTGCCTGTCGAACGCCATCGATTATGAGATGGAAGATGAGGAAGTAGAGATCGAGGTGGGAGCGATCATCTTGGCCACCGGCTTCGAGCCCTTCGACTGTTCCCGAGTGGCCCAGTATGGCTATGGGCGACTCCCGAACGTCATTTCCGGCCTGGAGTTCGAGCGGATGTGCAATGCTGGTGGGCCCACGGGGGGAAAGGTTGTCCTGGCGGACGGCAGGTCGCCGGAGAGCGTGGCCATTTTTCACTGCGTGGGCAGCCGGGACGAAAATTACAACGAGTACTGCTCCCGGGTCTGTTGCATGTACTCCCTCAAGTTCGCTCACCTGGTGCGGGAGAAGACCGGGTCCAAGGTCTACGAGCTCTATATCGACATGCGGGCTTTCGGCAAAGGGTACGAGGAGTTCTACAAGCGGCTGTTGATGGAGGACGTGATCTTCATCCGGGGCAAGGGCGCGGAGGTCACGGATGTGGCTGAGACGCCGGCGGAGCAGGGCAAGCTCATTGTCAAGTGCGAGGACACCCTTTTGGGCATCGTGCGCCGCATCCCGGTGGACATGGTCATCCTGAGCGCTGGCCTGGAGCCTCGCCAGGATGCCGCCGAGGTAGCCCGCCTCTTCGGCATCAACCGCAGCAAGGACGGTTTCTTCTTGGAAAGGCACCCCAAGCTGGCCCCGGTGGAGACGGCCTCCGACGGCGTCTTCATCGCTGGGGCCTGCCAGGGACCCAAGGACATCCCAGATAGCGTAGCTCAAGGAGCGGCGGCTGCGGCGGGGGCCCTGGCCCTGATCGACCTGGGCAAGGTGGAGATCGAGCCCATCACGGCCTTGATCGATGAGGCGATCTGTAGTGGCTGCAAGATCTGTATCGGCCTGTGCCCCTATACTGCCATCGAGTTCGTGAGCCGGGACACGACGGGGATAGCCCAGGTCAACGAGGCCCTCTGTAAGGGATGCGGCATCTGTGTGGCCGCCTGCCCGGCCGGGGCGGCGACGCAGAGGGGCTACACGACCCAGCAGATCTACGGTGAGATGGAGGGGGCGCTGCTGGCAGGGGCTAGAGGTTGAGGCCAGTACCGCCTAACCCTTACACAAAGAGGACGGACATGAGCGGGAAAAGGGGTTTCGAGCCCAGGATCATCGGCTTCCTTTGCCGCTGGTGCAGCTACCAGGGGGCGGACCTGGCTGGCACCAGTCGCCGCCATTACCCGTCGAACATGGTGCCGGTCAGGGTGATGTGCTCCGGGCGGGTGGACCCGACCTTCGTCCTTAAGGCCATTGCCGACGGCGCTGATGGGGTGCTCATTTGCGGTTGTCACCCGGGGGACTGTCACTACCAAAGCGGCAACTTCAATGCCATGCGGCGCTATCCCCTGCTTATGAAGGCCCTGGAACAGTTCGGCATCGAGAAGGAGAGGGTTCGCCTGGAGTGGATTTCGGCCTCAGAGAGCGAGAAGTTCGCGCTGGTGGTCAAGGAGATGACCGAGACGGTGAGGAGACTGGGCCCTTTAGAGTGGAATCGGAGGCTCTTCCAGGAAGGCCAAAGGAAAACGTAAGGGAACGGCTCGGGCTTTCTTCACTAGCAAAGAACTAGGCCCAGACCATCAACCGATATGGAGGTATGCGATGGCTAAATTGAAACTTGCCTTGTACTGGGCAGCTACCTGTGGCGGGTGCGAGGTGGCAGTCCTGGACTTGAACGAGAAGATCCTGGACGTGGCCGCCGCCGCTGACATCTACTTGTGGCCGGTAGCCATGGACTACAAGTACAAGGACGCCGAGGCCTGGCCCGACAAGTTCATCGACGTTTGCCTGTTCAACGGAGCCATTCGCAACTCCGAGGGGGAGCACCTGGCCAAGCTGTTGCGCGCCAAGTCCAAGGTCCTGGTGGCCTTCGGCTCCTGTGCCTGCTTCGGCGGCATCCCGGGCCTGGCCAACGTGGCCGACCGGGAAGGGGTCTTCGCCCGGGTCTACGGGGAGACGCCTTCCACCGATAATAGTGATGGCACCAGGCCCCAGACCTCGTTCACTGTTCCAGAAGGGGAATTGACGCTGCCTTATTTCTATGACACAGTGAAGACCTTGGGGCAGACGGTGCCGGTGGATTATTTCCTCCCCGGCTGCCCGCCGGTCACCAAGCAGATCTGGGCGGTGGTCCAGGCCATTGTCGCGGGGCAGCTTCCACCGCCGGGGTCCTTCGTGGGGGTGGCCGAGAAGAGCGTGTGCGAGGAGTGCCCGCGGGTGAAAGAGGAGAAGAAGGTGACCGCCTTCGTGCGGCCCCACCAGGTGATCCCCCAGCCAGAGAAGTGTCTCCTGGAGCAGGGCCTGATCTGCTGCGGCCCGGCCACCCGGGGCGGCTGTGGCGCCCAGTGCGTCAACGCCAACATGCCCTGTCGGGGGTGCTACGGGCCCACGGAACGGGTGACTGACCAGGGTGCCAAGATGCTCTCGGCCATCGCCTCGATCATCGATGCC
>JACQYG010000099.1 GCA_016208345.1 Chloroflexota bacterium | reverse complement strand
GCGACGAGGAAGGTGCCGAAGGCGTACACCCCCATGTCTATGGAGGTGACGCCCGGCCGCACACCGTAATGGTAGACGATGAGAGGCAAGAGGACGCGCAGGGTTTGCAAGCCAAAGACGACGGTCAGGGCGGCCAGGCCCACCTGCGACAAGGTCTCGATGTTCCCGCGAGTGGATGAGGTTGAGGTCATTTGAGTCCTCCTTCTATGCCTCCAGCGAAAAGGCTATTTTCTCCTCTCCCCTCGTATCCTGGCCCTTTCCCCAGGAGAGCGTATGCGGTTACGGGTACCCCTCGTCAGGCTGAGCCCCTTCTCCGTCAGCGCCCACATCCGGCCGGGGCTGCCTATGGCGCAGGTGTCATGTAAGAGACATGCGGCGCAACGCTCATCGCAGCCCTCTCCCATCGGCCGCAGGTACCCCCGTCGGGCCAGGTCGTCGATCATCTCCTGCAGTAGCTCCTGGCTCACCCTCAGTTCCCGGGCCAGCTCCGACCTGGTGTGCGTGCCGCCCCGGGCCACCGCTTCCAGCAATCTCTGCAACACCTCATACCCCCCACCCTGCCAACCGCGCTGCCTGATAGATAGCGATGCCCACAGTAAAGGAAACCACCAGGAGCAGCGCCACGCTGAAGGCGGTCCAGCGCCAGGACCCCGTCTCCTGGCGCACCACGGCCACCGTGGCCGCGCAGGGGATGAACAACACCTGCACTGCCAGAAAGGCCAAGGCCGCCGACGGCGTCAGCACTCCGGCCAGGGCCTGGCCCAGGCCTCTCCCCCCTTCGCCTGCTCCGTACAGGATCCCCAACGTGGCGATGGTGTTCTCCTTGGCCACGAAGCTGGTGAGGAGCGCCACCATCATCTGCCAGCCCAGCCCCATCAGCGCCCCCACGGGGGCCAGAAGCCGGCCGATTTGTGCCAGGTAACTGGTTTCGATGTCGCCGCCCGGCAGGGCCGAGAGGGCCCAGACCACCACCGAGACCGCCAGGATGATGCTGCCCGCCTTCTTCAGAAAAGCCACCATCCGCTGCCACACCGAGAGGCCGACGGTGCGGGCGTTGGGCACGTGATAGAGGGGCAGCTCCATGATGAAGGCAACGTGCTCGCCCCCCAGGACCAGTTCGTGCAGGAGCAACCCCACCACGGCCAGGAGCACCAGGCTGAGCCCCACCAGCCCCAGGGAGACCAGGGCCGCCGCCTGGCCAAAGAAGAGCGGGGCCAGCACCGCCACCACCGCCATGCGGGCCGTGCAGGGCACCAGGGGGGCCACCAGGATGGTCAAGAGGCGCGCCCTGGGCGAGTCAATGATGCGGGTCCCCATCACCGCCGGCACGTTGCAACCGAAGCCCAGGAAGAGGGGCAGAAACGACTTGCCGTGGAGCCCCATCAGGTGCATGAAGCGGTCCATGACGTAGGCGGCCCGAGCCATGTACCCCACGTCCTCCAGGAGCCCCAGGGCGGCGAAGAAGATGACCAGGATGGGCAAGAAGGTGATCACCGTCCCTGCCCCGGCGATGACCCCGTCGGCCAGGAGCCCCACCAGCCACCCGGGTGCGCTGGCCAGAGTCTCTCGCACCCACCCCGCCCCAGCCTGCACCAGATAGGTATCCAAAAGCTCCTGCAACGGCGCCCCAATGGCATAGGTCAGCCAGAAGACCAGCCCCAGAATCCCCAAAAGGAGCAATAAACCCCACAGGGGGTGGGTGGCCACCTGGTCCACTTGATCCGTCAGCGTCACCTGGCCCGCCCGGGGGCGGGTCACCGCCGCCCGCACCATGCGCCCGATCCATTCGTAGCGCCCCCCGGCCACGGCCAGGATCGCGTCCTCGTGCCGCTTCAGGATGGCGTGCGCCTGCTCCCAATGGGTCCCGTCCAGCCGCTCCCGCATCATGCCGGTGACCTCCTCGTCACCTTCCAGGAGCTTCAAGGCCACCCAATCCTCGGGGTATGGGTCAGGCACCTGTCCGGCGACGAGCCTTTGCAGCTCGGCCAGCACCACCCGGTGATCCAGCCGGATCTCCGGACGATTGGGGGCGAAGGTAGCCTGGCCCCGGATCACCCGGTCCAAGGTTTCCACCAGCTCCCGCACGCCCTGGTTCTTGCTGGCCACCATGGGTACTACCGGCAGGCCCAGGGCCGCCCCCAGCACGTGGGGATCGATCCGCACTCCCTGCTGCTCGGCGACGTCGGTCATGTTCAGGCCCAGGACCACCGCTATCGGCAGCGAGAGCAGCTCGGCCACCAGGTACAGGTTGCGCTCCAGGGCGCTGGCGTCCACGATGACCACCACCACGTCGGGCCGCTCTTCGATGATGTAGTCCCGGGCGATGCGCTCCTCCAGCGAGTTGGCCGTCAGGCTGTAGGTGCCCGGCAGGTCCACCACGTGCACTGTGGTGCCGTTATATTGATATATGCCAGTCCTTTGCTCGATGGTCTTGCCCGGCCAGTTGCCCACGTGCTGAGAGAGTCCCGTCAGCATGTTGAACACCGTGGACTTGCCCACGTTGGGCTGCCCGGCCAGGGCCACAGTTATGACCCGTCCCTTAGCATTCCGCTCGACCATTACTACTCCCTCGTCGGACGATCATCACCTTGGCTGCCTCCCCTCGGCCCAGGGCCACCCGTGTATCGCGCACCAGGACAATAAGGGGCCCCCGGCCGAAGTTCTGGACCATAGTCACCTCGGCATCGGGGACGAAGCCCAGGGCGGCCAGGCGGCTCACCAATCCTCGTCCCCCGGCCAGTCCGCGCACCACCCCCACCTGGCCAGGGCTCAGGGTGCTCAACGGCATGGCGCTCATGCTCATAAATCTCTCCGCCGGCCTTGCCAGGCATTCACAACCGGGTAAGCCAAGTCTGACTCTAGAGAAGTCGTACCATGATCTGGGAGGCCACCTCCCACCCCAGGGGATGCCATGCCTCCCCTATCCGCACGGTCAACGGCCCTTGAAAAGGAGCCACCGCTTCCACCTGGACCGTGGCCTGGGGCTTCAGGCCCAGGGCGGTCAGATACTGAAGCATCTCGACTTTCTCCTCCGGCACCCATAGCACCACCCCTCTCTGCCCTGGCTCCAGGGCGCTCAGTGGCCGGGCAGCCTCCACAGTCACTTTTCCCTGAGCGGTGGGCATCGGATGCCCGTGAGGGCAGGTCTGGGGCGCCTCCAGGAACTCGGCCAGCCGTTCCTCCACCAGGGGCGAGGTGACGTGCTCCAGGCGGCAGGCCTCGTCATGGACCTGATCCCAGGAAAACCCCAACGTATCCGTCAGGAACCGCTCCCACAGGCGGTGGCGGCGGATCACGGCCAGGGCCCGGGCCTGGCCCTCGGCGGTGAGGGTCACCCCCTTGTAGGGCTCATAAGATGCCAGCCCCTGCTCGGCAAGCTTTCGCGCCATTTCGCTGACCGAGGGTGAGGAGACGCTCAATCGCTCCGCCAGGGCCGATATGGCCAGGGGCTCCCTTTCTCCACCGAGCTTGTAGATAGCCTCCAGATACTCTTCGGTGCTCTGAGTTGCCATCGCTCACGTCCCCACGAAAATAGGCATACCTAATTCAATAATTAGGCATGCCTATTATACCCTTTGTTTCTTGGCCTTGTCAAGGGCGTTCCACCCTTTATGGGCGCCAGGGCGGAGGCTTTCTCTATCGTGGCTTGAACTGGCCCAGGAGCCAGTCGACCCAGGCGGGCAAGCCCTGGCCAGAGGCGCAGGAGAGGCTGAGAAGCGGAGCTTTGGGGTTAACCGCCTGCAGGCCACGGCGAAAGCGGGCCAGATCGAAGGCGATGTAAGGCAGAAGGTCCGTCTTGTTCAGGACCACGGCGTCGGCCCCGGCGAATATACCGGGATACTTGAAAGGCTTATCGTCACCCTCGGGCACGCTGGCGATGACCACCGCCCGGTGGGCGCCCAGCCGGAAATTCGCCGGGCAAACCAGATTGCCCACATTCTCGATGAGCAGGATATCCAACTGCTCCAGTGGCAACGACTCCAGGGCCCTGGACACCTGAGGCGCATCCAGGTGGCACCCGCCGCCGGTGTTGATCTGGACCACTGGGACCTTTTCCCGGGCCACCCGGTCGGCATCGATGCGGGAAGCCAGGTCACCCTCGATGACGCCCAACCGGGCCCGCCCTCGGGTGGCCGCGATGGTGGCCAGGATTAGGCTGGTCTTGCCCGCCCCTGGCGAGGCCATGAGGTTTACCGCCAGGATCCCATTTTCATCCAGGAGTCTCTGATTGGCCTGGGCGATCTGGTCGTTGGCGCTGAGTATCTCCCGCACTACCTGGACTCGCATCCCGGTGGCCTCCGTCATGGCTATGACTACTCATCGACATCGATGCTCTCGACATAGAATTCAGTGCCGCTCACCATCTCCAGCCGTGACCCGCCGCAATGGGGACAGGCCAGACCTTGTTCGAGTTCTTCCATCCTGAAGTCGAAGTGCTGGTCGCACTCCCCGCAGCGGAGCTGTGGCGGCACCCGGCGGAAGTTCAGGGCAGCGCCAGCCGCCGGGGTATCCTTGCTCAGAAAATCGAAGTAGAACTGGACCGAATCGTCTACAATGCTGGCCATGTCTCCGACGACCAGGTTGATGGCCGTCACCTTACTGGCGTGAACCCTGGCCGCCTCCTCCAGGGCGATGGCGAGGATATTTTCGGTTACCGGTAGTTCGTGCAACTGGCCCTCCTTGGGCCCAGCGAGTATACCCGGGGGTCGGGCTAGAGTCAAGGCCGCGCATCGGTCAATAGCGAATAAAGGGAGTCGATTTCGGGGCCGATGTACCCATGGCGGCTCGACCTAATAACCAATAGCTCGGATGGACACCCAGTCCAACTCCAACCACTGCCGGCCGGGCACGGCCAAAAGGCCGAAGCGCAGGGCGCCCCAGGGTGTGACCACTGCGTACTGGTTGTCCACCCAGGCCACGAAGCCCAAGGGCCCCCGGGGCGGCGAGGGCGCCCGCAGCACCTGGGCACCGTCCACCCGGAAGAGGGCCTCCCGGGGCAGCCAGTCGATCTCGTAGGTGTGCCAGGAGGCCAGGTCCGCCTGGTCCGGGTCCAGCACCGCCTCCTGGGCGCCAGTAAGACGCTGAAGCAGGCTGGCGGCCAACCCCGGCGCCCGGCGCAGGCGTCCCCAGAGCATTGCCGCGACCACCAGCGGCCCCAGGGCTAACGCCCCGGGCCGGGCGGCATGTACCACCGCCGCCTTCCAGCCGTGGCAGGGGACGCCGGGCACCAGGGCCATGTTGGAGGGCGGCGAGGCGTAGAAAAACCAGGCCGACTCCGGCAGCGTGGGCACCCCTCCGGAAGGGATGAACGGGTTGTTCCAGAACCCAAACCCGGCCGTCCCCACCAGGTGGGGCTGTTCCTGGTGGGCCCCGTGGCTGCCCGCCGCCGGGTGGGAGGCCCGCCCGCGGACGCTCAGGCGTAGAGGCGGGCGCCACAGGAACCGACGGCGGCTTAGCCCCTGGTAATCATCAATCTGGGCGTCCGAGTAGCGCCGTTCCGTGGCGCCATCCACCACCAGGCGTACCAGGGACTCGCCGGGCTCCAGCCGCCCGACGCCGGCGAGAAAAGGGCTCCAGTGCGGGCCAAGCCCACCATCGAAGTGATCGAAGACCATAGTCTTTAACTAGTAAAGAAAATTGACCTACTTGGGAATTCTAGCATTCCTTTGCCTCCAGCGCAACTTCTAGCCTCTGGCCTTTTTCTGGTACCTTGCAAAGACAGGGATTTGAACGATTTCACCCATAATCGTTCAAAAGATGCCAAAAATGCCTTTCCAATCAAAGCCAGCCCTGCTATAATTCTTATGGCACTTTTTTCCTATTCTTGCGAGGCTCAGCGTGGCTTCTGACCTCATCCCTACCGAACGGCAAAGCCACATCCGTGAGATAACGGAGACTCCCGGTGTCTGGCAGACACCGGGAGTCTTTCCGGCAGGCCCTGGGCACGGTAGCCGCCTTCCTCACCCCGCCCATTGACCGTATGCATACCCCGGTGACAGACAGCGAGGTTGCCGATGAGTTCCACCAAGAGTTGGAAAAGCACGGCGTGACTGTCATCGTGGCCTCGTAGGAACGACGCGAACGGCAGGAAGTGATGCCCTTTAGATGAAGTGAATAAGCGTAGACCAGGTGGCCCAGGACCACACCCGGGCATGATTGCCCCAGCGCAAATACCCACAAAGGATGACAACCGATGAGAGTCATGCTAAGCGCCCTGACGCTGGCCAGCCTCCTGGTGGTTCTGGCCGGGCCATGGCCCTTCATGGAAGGCGTCAACTTCGGGCAGGAGAAGTAACCCGCCGTGCGCACCGTCCCCCTCTGTCTCACCTGCATCCTGGGCGACGTCTTTGCCGCCGCCCAGCAAGTGACCGATGGCGCCACCGCCCTGGAGGTGGCTCGCCAGAGCGCCGCCTACCTGGCCGAGCACTTTGGCTATAGCGAGCCGCCTTCGTACCATATCACCGCTGTCCACCGCATCCTGAAGCGCGTCACCGGCCTGGCGGAGCCCTTCAGCCAGCAGCGATGGCGGGCCAACGAGATCGGCGTGGCCATCGCCGCTGGCGTGGCCCAGGAAGCGGCTCTCTTTACTAGCAAAGAAAGCCGCTTCCGTCACCTGGCTACCTGGGCCCTGGCCGCCAACAACCTGGATTCCCGCACGGTGGGCACGGGCTACAAGTTCGATCCCGCCGGCACCCAGGCCTATCTGTCTGGTTACCTCCAACGCGGGGTCACGGTTGATCAGATCGCCGCCCTCTACCAGGCCATCTCTGCCGGCCCCCAGGTGCTCTACATCCTGGACAACGTGGGTGAGATAGCCCTGGACCGCCTGTTCATAGAGGAGATGCGTCGCCACGGCTGCCGCGTGGTGGCGGCGGCCCGGGGCGGCCCCATCACCAGCGATGCTACCATGGCCGACGCCGTGGCCGTAGGACTGCACCGGGCCGCCGATGCACTCATCCTGGCCGGGCCGGACACCCTGGGCATCTCGTTCGTGGAGATGTCGCCGGAACTTCGCCAGGCGCTAGCTCGGGCCGACCTGGTGCTCACTAAGGGCCAGGCCAACTATTATGCCTTCTCGGAGTATCGGCGAGAGGTGCCAGGGAAAGTCTTCGCCCTATTTGCCAGCAAGTGCGAGCCCGTGGCCTCTCTCTGGGGTGTCACCCGCGGCTCCACCGTGGCGGCGTTCCTGGACTGAAGCCGCAGAGCGCCCAGGCTTTACAAAGCGATTTACATCCTGGCAGAGTTGTGCTATATAATGGCATGGGGATGAAGATCGCCCTTCATCGATACGAGTGGGAGCGCCGTGGGGAGATGTGACTGTGAACCGGGAGATGCCGGGCATCGCCCAGGGGCTGGAATTCTCGGCCCGGGCCCGCCAACGGAACATCGGGCGACTCAAAGAGGAGACCTTCGACATACTGGTCATCGGGGGCGGCGTCACCGGCTGCGGCATCGCCCGGGACGCCGCCATGCGGGGCTTCTCCACCGCCCTGGTGGAGAAGGAGGACTTCGCCAGCGGCACTTCCAGCAAGTCCTCCAAGCTGATCCACGGTGGCTTGCG
>JACQYG010000209.1 GCA_016208345.1 Chloroflexota bacterium | reverse complement strand
CGCTACCAGCCGAAATCGCTCCGTTGCGACTGCGCACCCGATGGTGATCATTAGAAAACCACGTGGGGCAACCCCGATTAAATCTATTCACGGATTAGGGACTGGTAAGCCGCACCCGGCCCTTGACGTGGCGAGATCGGTCGTCCTTCTTTCTCTAGGCCTTGTACACCCTGACGCAGGCCTCCTTGTTCAGGGCCATTCCAGAAATCGGATCGGACTTCATGGGCAATAGCTGGTTATCGTGGGCCCCCTTGCCCCGGGCGAGCTTGCCCAGGGCCCAGTGGCCGAAGCCGCGGGCAAAGCCCACGGTGTCTGGCTGGATCCCCTCGGTCACCCTGGCTCTCGTCTTGGCCTTTCCAAATGGGGACTCCACCCAGATCTCGTCGCCGTCGTTGATCCCCAGCCGGTGCGCCGTCCTGGGGTTGATCAGCAGTGGATTCCAACCCGCTAGCTCCATCAGGAAGGGGTTGTTGAAAGTTCGGGTGTGGGTGTGCGGCGACTCCTTCCAGCTAACGAAATACAGCGGGTAGTTATCGTCAGGCTGCCAATCGCGTGGGACGTAAACCGGAAGGCCGTCCACCGGGTTGCCGTTGGCGTCCTTCTTGCTGGCGGCCAGTGTGGAATAGAACTCCAGCTTTCTAGACGGGGTGTTGAAGCCCTTGTAGGCTACCGTACCGACCTTCACGCCCACCACCGCACCGCCTCTGTCCTTGACGACGCCGGTCTTCTCGTCCACAGTCCCGCCCTCGGGTATCGTCACCTCATCCCTGAACTTCTCGTAGCGGGTGCCTTTCGGATCCAACCAGACTGCCCCGGGCAGGGCCTTGAGTTCATCCAGGGTAATTCTCGGGCCGCCGTTCTCGATCTCCAGCGAGAGGAACTCCTCATACCACCTCGTCCGGTCTTCGACCCTGGTCTTGGACTTGGGCCCTTGCCAGAAGAAATCCTTGCCCTCGGTGTCCTTCAGGTCGATCCGCCGTCCCAGCTCGACGACGGTCTCGTATTCCGCCGGCTGGCCGAAAAGGGGCTTCACCACCGGCTGGCGTAAGGCCAGCGCCGTCCAGGTCACCCAGTTCGTGGTGTAATCGTAACGCTCGAAATAGGTGGTGCCTGGCAGCGCGATATTGGCGAGCAACGCCGTCTCGGACATGTGGGTGTCCACCACCACCAGGTATTCCAGCTTTTTCAAGGCCTCTTCCACGTCCTTGCTTCCTGGGATGGACATGGCCATGTTCTGGAAGACGACGACGCCGATTTTCGGCATGTATGGTGCATCCCCTTTGGCGATGCGTGTTAACGTCTCGGTGTAGATCCCTGACCCGTGGGAGAAAGGATACTTTTTCCCATGTCCATCCAGGCGAGGTTGGTCGATCTTCGGCGCCTTGACCTTTTGATGGCTATTGCCCGTGCGCTCCGGGATCATGATGGTGCCAGGCCCATCGACGTTGCCGGTCAGTACGTTCAGGAGGGCGATAGCCCGGCCCCCCTGGACCCCGTTGGACTGTTGCCCCGGGCCACTCCAAACGTCCACCACCGCGGGCTTGGTAGTGGCCAGCTCTCGGGCCAGGCGCTCGATGGTCTTGGCGGAGACCCCCGTGATCTTCTCGGCCCACTCCGGGGTCTTGTCCTTCACGTAGGCGGCATATTCATCGAACCCAACCGCCCATTCGTTGATGAACCTTTCATCGTGTAGCTTGTCCCGGATGATCACGTGGCCCAGGGCCAAGGCCAGGGCTCCGTCAGTGGATGGCTTAATGGGGACCCACTCGCTGGCCTTGGCCGCCGTGGCGTTGTAGACCGGGTCCACTACCACTAGCCTGGCGCCTCTTTCCAAGGCTCTGGTGATGATACGGGGCAGGTGGGCCCACTTGGTAGCCGAGAGCGGGTTCCAGCCAAAGAGCATGATGTACTTCGACTGGAGCGCATCCATGAGCGGCCGCTCGTCCCCCAGCACCAGCTTGAACGACGCCTTGCGAGCCACATCGCACAGATTGGAGTGATTGTGATAGTTAGGTGTTCCGTACAGCGCGCAGAAATCCTGCTGGATGTGGGTGAAGGAGTGGTCCTCGCTGAACCAGATCAGCTTGTGGGCCTCCCCAGCGTCCCTGAGGGATTTCAGTTTACCAGCGATCTCATTAAAGGCTTCGTCCCAGGAGATCGCTTTCCACTGGGGATCCTGGTCTCGGCCCTTTTGAGGATTGGTGCGTTTCAGGGGCGTTTTGAGGCGGTCTGGGTCATAGAGGGTCATGAGGCCCGCATTGCCCTTGGGACACATGGCTGCCTCTCGCTTGTTCGCCAGGAAGTCGCTAGAGATGTTGGAAACGCCGATGGGATTGTCCGGGTTCGGCTCGATCTTGACCACCCTCCCCTCCACCACCTTGCACCGTACACCGGTCTGCCCGCCGCACATGTTGCAGCAGGTGGGAATCCAGGTGCCCTCAGCCGTGGAAGGCCTCGCCATGGCGTCGGCGGAGATCGGGCGGAAGCGGCTGCCTAGGGCCACGGCGCCCGCCGTCCCGGCAGCCAGTTTGACGAATGAGCGGCGATGTATCTTACGGTCTAACATGCCACGCCCCCTCCTTGACGGGCTCTCCCTCCATGGGGAGGAGCCTGATCCCCAGGGTGAAAAGGGTCACCGCCAGGCCGATGATCCCCGCGCTGGCCAGCCATTCGATGAGGCTGGGGGTGTAGGCAGACGAGAAACGGGTGGCAGCGTACTCCTTGGGGATCGGCAAAATCGCGGTCAGAGACGGCCCAATGGCCGCCGCCGTGGACATTGGGATGTTGTTGGCAATGAACCAGAGGCTTCCCAGGATCAATGCCAGGAGCCCCAGTGCGGCCCCTGAGCGGGCGAGAACCCCGGCTCTTTGCTCACGGAGCTGTCGTAGTAGGTGGAAGAAGATCACACTAACAGCCCCGATGAAAACCAGGGTGCCCAGGATGAAGAACCACTGGGTTGGCTCGGGGAGCTGCGAAGGCAGCCTGGTTATCGGGAAGGCCCTGGGCGTGGGCAGCACTGCGCTCCCCAGGCCCTCGATCTGCTGTCCGCTGAAGCCGGGGTTCACGATGTTCCAGCGGACTCCAAGCACGCCAGCCACCACCAGCAGGCAAGCGGAGCCCACCCAGGTGGGTGAAACATTGGTTCGGCCATTGAAGATGATCAGGAGTGGGAGCGCGGCCCCGAGGCCCAGCTGCACTGCCCAAAAGACCCACCAGTAGGGTCCTTGAGTGATGGCATTGTAGGCCGCCATATCCTCGGGTATATTGCCGTACAGCCCCACCAGGAACTCGCTGGCCAGTAGCAGCAGGTCGAGTGCCAGGAGGCCGCCCACCAGCTTGCCCAGGGTTGGGACCAATGCCCGGTCACGCCTCCCCTCCTTGGTAAAGAACGCGGCCAGGAAGGCCAGCAATGCACCGCCCGAGGCCAGGGCCGAGACCAGGAAGACGATGGGGAACAAGCCGGAATGCCAGTATGGCCTGGCGGCGACAACGGCGAAGATCGCACCGGTGCCGCCATGGACACCAATGGCCACGGGTATCCCCACCGCCCCCAGGATCCTGACCAGGCCCATGTCTCGTTTTACGGAGTCCGGTGAAACGTCATTGGAGCCTAATGCCAGCAAGCGGCAAATCTGGGCGGCCAGGCCCTCTCCTTCGCCCGCCCGGATGAAATCGCGCCGCAGCAGCAACCACAGCTCGGCCAGGAGTATTACTACGTAAAAGTTATAGAGGAATATCTCCCACTCCAGAACCGACGTGGCATTGATGTTGTAAAAGACAGTGTAGAATCGCTCCATGTGCCCGATGTCCACCCAGACGAAGGCCAGGCCGGCCACCAGGGAGATCAAGGCGGTGAAAACCGCTAGCCTCCCCACCGCCTCGAAGCGTTTCACCCCGAACACGTAGATCAAGGTGGACAGGAGAAATGAGCCCGCTGACAGGCCAATAAAGTAGATGTAGAAGGCTACCCATAGCCCCCAGGGGACGAAATTGCTCAGGTTGGTCACTGCAAGTCCCTCGGTGAAGCGCACCAGGATGGCGCCCATACCCACCAGGGTAACGGTGAGTAGCGCAACCCAGTAGGCGTAGTACAGACCTTTGTCTTGCATCGCACACCCCTCCCCTTTCGCTAACACACCTTCCAGGTGTATTACGTTGGCACCTTTCAGGTGTATTAGCGGTTGGTTTCACTTCAAATAATAGACCGAGGGCTCGGTGCCCAGCTCCTGGCGCAAGCGGAAGGCTCGTCGGTCCTTAACGAGTCTGGAAACATTGCTCTCCGGGTCTCCCAGGTCGCCGAAATGCCTGGCCCGGGACATGCAGGTCTGGACGCAGGCCGGCTCCTCGCCCTTGACGATGCGGTGCAGGCAGAAGTGACACTTGCGCACGTTTCCAATTGGCGACTTGCCTTTCTCCCTGACTCGGTTTTGGCCGTACTCGGGCGAGGGAGCGCGCTCGAACTCGTTTCCCCTTTCGGTGTAGTTCTCGCCGAAGTCAAAGTAGCGAGCCCCGTAGGGACAGGCGGCCATGCAGTAGCGGCAGCCGATGCATTTCTCGTAGTCGATGACGACGACGCCGTCATCCCTTTTCCAGGTGGCCCGCACCGGACACACCTTGACGCAGGGTGGCTGGTCACATTGCATGCAGGGCCTGGGTATGGTTAGCCTCTTTATGTTAGGATATTGGCCTTCCTCCTGAGGGATAACCACGTTGTACGACACGCCCGGTGGGGTGTGGTTCTCTTGCTTGCAAGCAAGCGTGCAGGCGTTACAACCGACGCATCGCAGCAGGTCTATGACCATGGCGTAGCGTTTCACGGTCATGCCCTCCTTATGGTTTCGAACAATTGCCAATCCCGGAACTAGCCCCTCGGCCGTATGCAGCCACATTCTGACCTATGGGGCAGCCAGCGTCTATCCGCGAGCGCCCTGATTCAATCGGGGATTCGTAGGGGGTTACGCCGATTTTTGGCACCCTTGTAGGGGAAAACTCGTACAACTGGTCCTGGGGAAAAAGCCCGAGGTTTTAATGGGGTTTGGCCGACGGCTCAATCATTGCGGGGGGAAGCTATCCGGAGAGCAGGCCTTTGCGGAGGGCATAGCGCACCAGGTCGGCGCGGCTTCTTAGCCCCAGTTTTTGAGTTATCCTGGCCTTGTGGGTCTCCACGGTTTTCACGCTGACCACAAGCAACCCGGCTATCTCCTGGTTGGTGTGCCCCTGGGCAATGAGGCGAAGCACCTCTCGCTCCCGGGGGGAGAGTCCGTCAAAGGCCTCCTTATCGGCAATGCCTTTAAGGTGCCCCCCAGCGCTGAGCTTCAAGTAGTCCTCTACCAGCGCCTTGGCCAGGGAGGGGTAGAGGTAGGTGTCTCCCCGGTGCACCGCCCTGATGGCAGCCAAAAGCTCGCTGTCGGCGGCGCGCTTGAGCAGATAGCCTGAGGCGCCGGCCTGCAACACCTGGTAGAGGTAACCATCGTCGTCGTGCATGGTGAGGACCAGGACCTTGGCCCTGGGCAGGCGCTGTTTCAGCTCCCGCAGGGTCTCTAGGCCTCCCAGGCCAGGCATGGAAAGGTCTAGAAGGATTACATCTGGCAGCCTTTCCTGGGCGACGGCGAGGGCCTCAGCGCCGTCGCCGGCCTCTCCAACCACCTCGCAATCCGGCTCAGCGCTGAGCAGGGCTCTCAGCCCAGCCCTCAGGATGGCGAGATCGTCAACCAGGAGGATCTTGATCTTGGTCACTGCAGGCTATCTCCCGTTTAAGGGCAACTCCAGGAAAATGGTGGTGCCGAGCCCGGGCTTTGATTCCAGGGTCGTCCTGCCGCCCAGGAGCCCCGCCCTTTCCTGCATGCCGAAAAGGCCCAGGCGGTTCGCCCGGCTTTTGGAACGCAAGGTCCGGGGAACGTTAAAGCCCTTGCCGTCATCCTCCACGATGGCCAGGACCGAGGAGCCCCGATGTTCAAGCAAGACGCTCACATTTTTGGCCTGGGCGTGCTTGACCACGTTGGTCAAAGCCTCCTGTATCACCCTGTAAAGGGCGATTTCCACTTCCGACGGCAGTCGGCGCGCGTCAAACCCCAGAGGTTGAAAATCGACGGCGACCCCGAACTTCCGGGAATACTCGCCGGTGTAGCGCTGGAGGGCCGCCACCAATCCCAGATCGTCCAGCACACTCGGGCGCAATTCTCGGGCCAGGTCATGCACCTCTTGAAGTGTTTGCCCCGTAAGGGCCTTCAGCTCTGCCGACCTCGCCCTGGCGTTTGCCAGACTGGTGGCGCCCTCTACCAACTTTAATCCCACCATCAAAGACGTGAGAGATTGGCTGGTCTGGTCATGCAGCTCTCGGGCGATGCGCTTGCGTTCCTCTTCCTGGGCGGTGATCACCTTGGCCAGCAATTGGCCGCGCAACTCCTCCTTGCGTTTCAGCTCCTCCCAAAGCCGGGCGTTCTCGATGGCAATGCCGATCTGGTTGCCGATGGAACTCAAAAGCATCTGTTCTTCAGTGGTGAAGTCGTTGCAGCGCTCGCAGGCCACATTCATTATCCCCAGGACCGAACCTTTCGCCTTCAACGGCACACTGATATGGCAGGCGATGCCATCTCGTTCGAGATCGGCCCTGTCCAGGCGTGGGCACTCCATAGCAAGGTTGCGCACGAGCATCGCCTGGCCAGAGCGCCAAACCTGCCCGCAGGCGCAGTTGGCGATGTCGATGGCCGTTTCCTCTCTTATGAAATCGGACGAAAGCCCGGTGTGCGCCGTTAAGAAAAGGTGTCGGCCGTCCTCCCCAACTAAAAAGATCCAGCCGGCCTTAAAGCACATGGTATTCACGGTTTTGCTCAGAATCGCGCCTAGCATCTGGTCCAGGCTCTGGGCACCGCTGGCGGCAGCGGCAATGGCATTAAGGGTAGACAGCTCCCGGTTGCGGCTTATGAGTTGCTGGTTTGACTCTTCGATTTCCTTTCGAGACCGGCGCAGGTCGGCCACCATGGCGTTCAAGGCGGTGCTCAATTGCCCCACCTCGTCGTCAAACCAGACCCTGGCCTTTTTCTCTAGGTCACCGGCGCCCACGGCCCCGGTGATCTCTACTAGCTCATCCACTGGCTTGGTGAGCAGGGTGGTGAGCACATAGGCAGTGGCTACGCCGATCATCAAAACAACGGCCGTGGCTGCGGCGACCTGGTGCGTAACCAGGTTCACCGCCTCGCGCAGCCGGCGTTCAGACATCCCCACCCGGGCGATGCCGGCCTTAGCCTCGAGGATTGGCACGGCGATGTCCCGGATGAGCCCGTCCTCGGTATCCAGCACCTCAAGCCGATAGCGGCGGT
>JACQYG010000183.1 GCA_016208345.1 Chloroflexota bacterium | reverse complement strand
GAACAGATGTGGGTGTCGCTTGGGGCGCGCACGCCGCGAATACCACGCTCATCGCCGCTATCAACGCGATGATCAACAAAACTTTTCTGGTAAACATTGGTGTCCCTCCTTCAGAATCATCCGCTCTTGGTAGAGCGTAACATGGTTCATACAAGATTCAGCGTTGCCTCTGTTCTACATACCCCCTCCTTTTTCGACATCAAATGTTATACCAAGCAACTTTTATTCTGATTTTACTGAATGACCGGGAAATAATCGGGAAATTAAAGCCGTTGCACCGTGAAATCGCGGACTCTGGCATCCATCTGGCCAAATTTTCACGGAAACAAAAAAGACCTGCGGTTTGCAGGTCTCGGAAAAACGAAAACAGGTTACTCACACGTCCTTCGCTGTGCGTTTTCCGTCCCAAGCGCGTATTCCACGGCTTGCTCCAAAGGCATCGTCTCCCCTTCCATCCAAGCCGCTACAAATGCCGCCTCACCGAGTTGTGCACGCGCCGCAGCGATGTCACGCTCATACTCAGCCTTGTTGATTGGTGACAGGCCAGAGTTCAAGCTTGTGTGCAGGGCTTGGGCTGTGCCGAACAGCCGTGCCGTTCGTTCAGGCTGTCCTTGCGCCAAGGCCACTCCTCCCAATGCCCATAGGCTATCCGCCACAGCCAGTTTCGCGCCCAGTTCCCAGAATAGGGATAGGCTCCCCTGGCACAAGGCTAACGCCTGTTCACCATTCCCTTGATCTTTCACCACTCGCCCTAAAATCTGCAAACATCGGGCGATGCGGCGTTTATCTCCTTCTTCCCGGAAAAACGCCAGGCTCTCTTGGCATAGCGCTGCCGCCTGCTCATAGTCACCCTCGAGTCTCGCGACCATTGCCAGGTAGAGCAGTGAGTGATTAACCTTAAGCATGTCGCCGAGCGTCCGTTTCAAAGTCAAGCTCTCCTCCAAGAACGCCCGTGCTGATGCAGGATCACCCTGTTCAAGGGTAAAAACTCCCAGGTTGTGTAGTGCGTCGGCAACGCCTCTTTTGTCACCTACTTCCCGATAGAGAGCCAGAGCCTGCTCGTAAAGGGTGCGTTCTGTCACATAGTCGCACCGTTCACCCGCTACAAAGGCTAACCGGTGTAACGACTGCGCGATACCTAGTTTGTCTCCCAATGCCCGGCCCAACTCCAGACTCTCTTCCAGACACTCTTGGGCTCGCTTAAGGTCCCCTTGGCGTTCTGTGAACCGCCCTGCCCATCTTAGTACCTTAGCGCGCAATCCTGCCGGCGCCTCGGCTGCACACTCCAACGCTCGCCCTAACAGCTCTCGCCCCTCTGTATAATAGCCTCGCATCTCCCAGAACTCAGCCAACGCGCCGCACAGCCGCAACCCCGATTCGATTTCCCCACTGACTAGCGCCCATTGCAGCGCCGCGTGCATGTTGCCTTGCTCCACCTCCAACCGATTCAACCATGCCAATTGCTCTTCGCCCTGTAACCCCGGCTCAGCCTTCTCTGCCAACCTAAGGAAAAACATCAGGTGGAGACGCCGCACACCTTCCGCCTCCTTCGACTGGGACAATTTGTCGAGCGCATATTGCCGAATCGTTTCGAGCAACCGATAGCGCGTCTCACCAGCTTGATCTTCGACTACGACTAACTACTTGTCCACTAGACGTGATAGCAAGTCGAGCAGTGTGGTGGGTTGAAGCATCGCTAATTCGTTTGTTTCATCCTTATCTGCACAAACTGCCTCCACTGCTTGCAATGTAAAACCACCGGCAAAGACCGACAGCCGATGGAACAATACTCTCTCCGCGTCCGTTAGCAAGTCATAACTCCAATCGAGGGTCGCGCGCAGCGTCTGGTGACGAGGTAGTGCTGTGCGACTTCCGACCGTCAGCAAATTAAAGCGGTCATCCAATCGCGCGGCAATCTGCTGCACCGACAAGTACTTGACGCGCGCAACGGCGAGCTCAATGGCCAGGGGGATCCCGTCCAGGCGAATACAGACTTGTGCCACAGCCTGCGCGTTCTGCGCAATGAGTGCAAAGTTGGGATTGGCTGCAATGGCTCGCTCGACAAAGAGCCGAACCCCTTCGTATTGTGTCAGTTGTGGAATGGGCGGCAAATTTCGAAGATCAGGCAAAGAGAGGGAGGGCACACGCCATGCAATCTCCCCGGTGATGTTCAATACCTCGCGGCTCGTGATCAATATCTTGAGGCCCGGAGATGCGGTCAACAACACTTGAGCAAGTTGCGCACACGCGGTAACGAGGTGCTCACAATTGTCCAGCACCAATAGCAGTTGCTTTCCACGAAGATAGCTTGCGAGCACTTGACTCAACGGTTCATTCGGCACCTCGCGCACACCCAGCACTTTCGCTACCGCCTGCGGCAGGAGCGTTGCATCCATCAGTCCCGCCAGCTCGACCCACCACACACCCTCTTTGAAACTATCCACCAGATCAGCCGCCACCTGGATAGCGAGGCGCGTCTTGCCGCAGCCGCCCGCACCAGTGAAGGTGAGCAGGCGCGTTTTCGCAGAGCGAAGCAATTGTTTAACCTCTGCCATCTCCCGCTCGCGTCCAATAAAACTGGACAATGGAATCGGGAGGTTAGTCAGCAATGCCGCATGCACCCTGGGCTGCAAAGGGACTTGCTTGATCCACTGATAGAGCGCAGTGGTTTCTGGCATCGGTTTGACGCCCAACTCCTCTTGCAAGACGCGCTCGCATTCTTCATATTGCTGCAAAGCCGCACTACGATTGCCTATCGCGAGGTAACAGAACATTAAATGTTGATGCGCTCGCTCGTCCGCGGCATCGCTGGCTAGAACTTGGTGTGCGAATGCGATGGCACGCTCGTATTCGCTGCGCGATCTCATTTCTTGAGTCAGACGTAACAGCATATCGAGGTAGAGGGTACGAAAGTGTTCCTGTTCCGGCAAAATCCAATCGTCGTAAAAATCTGACAGCAGATCACCTCGATACAGCTCAATTGCAGATTCCAGATTTTCGATTTCAGATTCCTCTGAAATCCTTTTGAATTCGAGCGCGTCTACCCACAGCGGTGACGCGGGATTGATCTGAACCGCCTCGCGGTCCGCGATCAGGATTTCGTCGCCGAGTGATTTGCGGAGAAGCGTAAGTGCTTTGCGGAGTGAGCAGCGCGCCTGGGTGTCGGTAACATCACCCCAGAAGAGCGCGGCGAGTTTTTCGCGCGAATGTTTTTCAGGTTGAAGGACAAGGTCGGCGAGAAGGGATTCGACTTTGCGCGTGGGGAGATGGATCAACTGTCCTTCTCGCTCGATCCGAAATGAACCCAGCAGATACAAACGGAGAGGAGTTAAAACCTTTGCAGGGGAGACATGTGCCATCGTCTCACCCTCCTTCGCTGGCGAAATGTTACTGCCGACGCGGGATTTTGTCAAACCCACGATAGCCTGTGACTTAACTTTCACCCGAAAATTGCACGTTTTCCAACGCTTTAGCGGGTTGGAACTTCCTGAAATTCGCCCGAAATTGGCGGGTTGCCAAAACTACCCAAACGATGCTACAAAGACAGAAATTTCACACAGGAGGCTGTCTCATGAGCACTCGTGATGTCCGATTATGGACACCTGGTGGCAAACGGAGACTGGTAATTTCATCACCTCCACGATGCGGTCCCAGGGGCGCAGGTCGGCCTGCCAACCGGTGAAGTCTTGCGGCGTGAAGGCGCTGACGATCCGGTCTGGGGCGTAGAAGAAGCCGGGAAAGGGGCGGCCGATCTGGCTGGTGATGGAGTAGAGGGAGGCACCCCAGATCAGGGTGGCAGCCACGATCACACCCGCCACCACCCAGCGGGGGTGCAGAGTAGGAAGAGCAGCAGAGCTCTTATTCACCGCTCGTCCTCCTCGCGGGCTGCCGAGCAACGGGTAACCCTGTCGACTGGGGCCATTCGCCTGATGGCTCAACGTTTATTCTACAACAAATGTAGAAAGAGGTCAAAAGCTGCAGGTATAGTCCGCCTGCTGAACCGAAGACCGGCTGGGCTTGCCCCGCCCGCGTCAAGTCGAACTTGCGTTGGTGGCGCGGTCATGGTACACTCCTTTCCGGCGAGGCCAGCGAGCGGCTCTGCGGGTAGGGCGCGCCGTTAGAGGCAGCGGGCCTTCACACACCGATTCGGGCTCGGCTTACGGCGGCCGTCCCAGTTGGGTGGAGTCGGGCGAGCGACCAACATGAGGGGCTCTTGCGTCCCATAGGCGCCGACGGCCCTGACGCCACGCGTCCCTCAGCGCGTCCCCGCTGACTCAACGTCGGCAAGGCTTCGCCCTGAGGGCTCAGCCCGAAGGGATAGCACCAGACGCGCCCCACCACAACTACATACTAACAACAACACGCCGTGGCCGGGTTTGCCCTAAATTGTCGCCTTTTCAAGGCTATGGCGGCGCGAGGTGGATGAGGGGGTCGTATTCTGGGGATATTACAAAGAAAATGAATTGGTTGGTGTGATAGATATTTTTTTCGGAGTAAACAGCTGGATCGTGAAAGAAATAGAATGATGCCTCTAAGCATAGAAGGAGATCAAAATGATAAAGCTGAAATATGATGCAGTAAAGTACGTACATGAAAATGGAAATTCTTACGAAAAGTTATACTTGGCAGTTGGGTTGAACCAGAGGGTCGACCAGGGTTTAATCGAAGAACTTCTGGCGTTGCAAAACCCTGACGGGGGATGGCCCCGTGAGCTAGAGAAACAGATGCCTTCTGGTGTAATGAGAACAAGCAGGGTTCTTGAGTTACTTTCGAAGACCGGGCTGGATAAAAGTTCACCCATGGCTACAAATGCGATTCATTTCCTATTGGCAAGCCAGAGAGCAGATGGTGGATGGTCTGAAAATCCCGAGCTTTCAAAATTTATTCCTAAGGATGAGGCATGGGTAAGCACCACTTATAGCATGACGTATGCAACTGCCGATGTAGTGAATGCGCTCATTAAAGCCGGGTACTCAGGCCACCCAAGCGTCCAAAAGGCCATTGCTTTTCTTCATAAGACGCAGAACGAAGAAGGGGGCTGGAATTCTCATATTGGTCCGGATTACCCATATGGCACTGATATCGCAGGTATGGATGTTATTGTTAAGGCGCTTTTGCTATCAGGCGAAGATAAAGAGTCTGTTATTTTCAAAAGGGCTATCGAAGCGATCCTGAAAAACCAATCGGATTGGAAGTACCCCGTTTGCGCATCCTCAATACTGAACGTATTCCTACGATTGGGTTATAATCCGGGACACCCATATGTGCAAGAACTAGTGAACATCCTCGTGGAAACCCAAAAGCCAGATGGTGGCTGGAACGAGTTAGGAGAAGAGCCAACAGACCCAGGGCAAACAGTCTACTGTATCAAACAACTCAAGAAATGTGGGGTCAAGATATCTGGCGGCCAAGTATTGCGGCCAAGCCACCATACTGTGGAAGGTCTTTGACACGTCGGCCGAAGTACCCGGATTTCTGGAGCCAAACTACCAGTCCAAGTCAATATCAGGTAAGGCTAATGACAAATTTGCCTGCGCTGCGGCAAAGGGCCAACGCTATCTTAACTCGGCTCCCGCCATCCGAGCGGGAAGCCCTGCTCATCAGGTGCTGGATGTCGCACGATGCACGCTGGTTCATGGCCGTGGCCCAGATGTTCGGGATAGAAACTGCTAACCGGCTCAATCAAACCGCCGCCCACGAGGAGGGTAAGGTCGAAGCTCAGCGCATTGTTCGAGCGTTGAACCTACCTTCGATTGCGTCCATCAGCGACTATCTTTTGGTGCAGGAAATCCTCATCGGCCTCCTGGGGCCTGACCTGCTCGACTATCGCGTGGTTGAGGTTGATGAGGCCGCGTACCAGGTGCACGTTCAGCGCTGTTTTGCCCACGAGAACGTGAGCCGCGTGGGCCTCGCCGACCAGTACGAGTGCGGCGTCTTCGCCCGGATTACCGGCTGGCTCGAGGCCTTGGGCTTGCAGTACCAGATGAGCCCATCTTTGGGGAAATGCCTGAAGGCTCAAGGCCGGGAGTGCCTCTACACCTTCCGCTTCGAGAGAGAATCGCTATCAGGGGGCGTCCCGGGTCGGTGACGATGGCCGGTACGCCTCTCCAGCAGTGCTTGGAGGGCACAGATGCCTGGTTATTTCGACGGCAAAGTGGCCCTGGTTACCGGTGCCAGCTCTGGGATTGGCAAACAGGTTGCCTTGCATCTTGTTCGTGCCGGGGCCCGTGTGGCCATCCTCGCTCGCAACCGGAATGCCTTGGAGGACCTGGCTCATCAAATGGGCGAGGGACAGACCCTGGTTTGTCCTGCTGATGTCACTGACCCCGAGACAATAAAGTCAGTGGCGTCAATAGTGCTCTCAAGGTTTGGCAAGATCGATATCCTGGTGAACGCGGCCGGTATTTTGAGAGCCGGGGGGTTCCTGCAATTGTCGGAACCGGAGTTCAGACAGGTGATGGAGGTTGACTATTTCGGGACCGTGAATTGTCTGCGGGCAGTTCTTCCCCATATGGTCAAGGCCAGAGCCGGGCACGTGGTTAACGTTTCTTCGCTTGCCGGGAAGGTAGTGTTTCCTGGCTCCAGTGCCTACTCCGCAGCGAAGTTCGCCATAATTGGAATGTCCAACGCTCTCCGGCAAGAGCTCAAACCCTACGGGATCGGCCTGACCGTGGTATGCCCGGGGTATGTGGATACGCCGTTGCTGGATCAACATCTCCCGAGTGTGCGATCCAGCATATTCTTCAAAATGACACGTTCCTACGCCGCGGACAAGGTCGCCATCGCCATCTTGAATGGAATAAAGAGGAACAAAAGGGAATTGATTCTTCCAGGCAGCCTTCGTCTTGTCCTTGCTATCCAATGTGTGTCACCCACCCTTGCCGAGACCCTTTCGAATCTGTTTAACGGCGGGGTTCCAGAGTTGGTCCACCCTAAGGGGAAAAACGACAGTTAGCCTGGCCAGCCGACTGCGGCCAGCGAGAATAGCACAGAGGAGGAGAATATGGCAGAAGAGTTCTACCAGGCCGACCGGGAGGCGATGACCCTCGCCGAGCGAGAGCGCTACTACGCCGATCGGCTCCAGGAGATCGTCGCCTACGCCTACGAGAGGGCTCCAGCGGTGCGGGAGAAGCTGGAGCGGGCGGGGGCCAAGCCCGGGGAGATACGCACGGTGGCCGATCTGGCCCGAATTCCGGTGACCAAAAAGGATGACCTGGTGGCCCTCCAGAAGGCCGCGCCGCCCTTCGGGGGGTTCCTGGCCGTGCCGCCCCAAAGCCTTAAGCATGTTTTCTTCTCCCCTGGCCCCCTCTACGATCCCCAGGGGGCCGAGGAGGACCTAGCCAGGGCGGCGGCCAAGGCCTTCCACGCCGCCGGCTTCGGGCCGGGCGACATCGTCATCAACGCCTTCTCCTACCACCTGGTCCCGGCCGGCCTGCTCCTGGACGGGGCCTTGCAAGCTCTGGGCGCTACCGTTGTCCCCACCGGCGTGGGCAACACTGACCTCCAGGTCAAGATCATGGTGGACCTGCGAGCCACCGGCTACGTGGGCACGCCCAGCTTCCTCTTGACCCTCCTCAAGCGGGCTGAGGAGCTAGGCATCCCCCGCCCGGTGCTGCCCCTCAAGCGCGCCCTTTTCACTGCCGAGCCGCTGCCGCCCTCGCTGCGCAAGGCCTTCGAGGAGGACTACGGCCTGGCCACGGCCAACGCCTATGCCACGGCAGAGCTGGGGCTCCTGGGCTATGAGTGCTCGCAGAAGTCGGGCTTCCACATCCCCGCAGAGGTGATCGTGGAGATCACGGACCCGGCCACGGGAGAGCCCCTGGGCCCCGGCGAGCCCGGCGAGGTGGTGGTGACCACCTTCAACCGCACCTATCCCCTCGTCCGCTTCGGCACCGGCGACCTCTCGGCCTACACCGCCGAGCCCTGCCCCTGCGGCCGCACCTCCGCCCGACTGGTGGCCATCCTGGGCCGAGTGGGCGACGCGGTGAAGGTGCGGGGCATGTTCGTCCACCCCACGCAACTGGCGGAGGCCCTCTCCCGCTTCCCGGAGGTGGCGCGGTACCAGGGCGTGGTGACCCGCCTGGAGCACCGAGACCTCTTCACCCTGCGGGTGGAGCTGGGGGCCGAGGGCGCCGACCGGCAGGCGCTTTCAGAGGGGATCCAGGCTCAAGTCCGTGCCCTGTGCCGGGTGGGCCTGGACCGCCTGGAGTGGATGGCCCTGGGGACGATCCCCGCCGAGGCCAAAAAGCTGGTGGACGAGCGGACCTGGGGATGAGGGGCACCAGCTGGCCGATGGCCGATGGCAGGTGTGCACGTTAATTGCGCCTCTACCGCCATCAGCTATCGGCTGTCAGCCATCTGGCACTTCTTCTTTCAGCTCCCAGCGGTCGCAGCGACCTCCCCAGCGGGCCACTACCTTCCGTCCTATCCGCACCTGGACGATCTCGCAGAGATTGGGGCAGGCCTTGCACTCGAAAGACGAAGCGCGGCAGGCGGCGCGGCTGGCCTCAAACCCTCGGAAGCGGGTGGTGGCGCCGTTCAGCGACATGTGCTCTCGAGCCAGGATAGCCACCCCGATGGCGCCCATAACCTCGTGGTAGGGGAGCACGATGACCGGCATTCCCAGGGCCTCCTGGATGGCCCGCACCATCCCCTGGTTAAAGGCCACCCCGCCCAGGAAGACCACTGGCGGCCGGAGGTCCTTACCCTG
>JACQYG010000182.1 GCA_016208345.1 Chloroflexota bacterium | reverse complement strand
TTTGACGGGACTGCCCAGTGGGAATGATGGCGCGCTGATGGCGGTGAAGCTGGTTTTAGCCATGGTGCACCGCGAAGACGCCGGGAAGCTGGTGGATGCCCTCACCGAGAAAGGCCATCGCGCTACCCGGATCAACACCGCCGGGGGTTTCCTCAAGGAGGGGAACGCCACCATCCTGGTTGGAATGGAAGAGGAACAACTAGAGGAGGTCCTGGCCCTGATCCGGGATAGCTGTCACACTCGCACTCAGTACGTCAACCCCTTGCCGCCGATCATGGAGCCCGGCGAGTTCTACATGCCATACCCGGTGGAGGTGCAGCTAGGAGGGGCCACGGTTTTCGTGCTGAACGTAGAGAGGTACGAGAGGTTGTGAGGGGCCCATGACCATAATGGGCAGCATCCAGGACGGGCTCACCGGTGACTTCAGCACCCTGGCGGTGAAGTCCATGTTGGATGGATTTGCCGCCCTGGCCTTTGCCTCCTCTTTGGGGTGGGGCGTGATCGTCGCCGCCCTGACGGTCTTGATCTACCAGGGAGGGCTCACCCTCGGCGCCGGCCTGGCCAAGGCCTTGCTCACGGACCCCATGGTGCTGGAGATGACGGCCATCGGCGGGGTCCTGATCGTAGGCATCGGCCTGGCCCTCTTGGAGATAAAGCGCTTGCGCGTGGCCAACCTGCTCCCGGCGATTTTCATCGCACCCATCGCCGTGGCCCTGGCCAGCCGCCTCTTCTAACCCCGCTGCAACCCCCAAGGGCACTCCTGGTCTTGCCCGCCATTGGCTGGCCCCGGGCGTTTCAAGCCCGGCCCCGCCGCGCCCATCACCACCACTGGCCTCAACCGCCGAAGGCCATCATTGCCAGGGCTTACTTAAAAAACTTAATGTCAGCATTAAGATTCTGGATGATGACTTGACATTAATGAAACTTTGTGATAATATTATTGTTAAGGATAGATGTTTTCGGCATGGGGAAGGCCATGGCTCAATATTCGGTCGTAGGCCGTTGCCCGGTGTGCGGGGACGAGCTGGAGGTCACCAGGCTGCACTGCCCGAGCTGTGACAGCGCCCTGGAGGGCAACTTCGCCTTGGGAAGGTTCCAGCGCCTGACCCGGGAGCAAATGCAGTTTGTGGAAACGTTCATCAAGAACCGCGGCAGCCTTAAGGACGCGGGCCTGGAGTTGGGCATGTCCTATCCCACGGTGGTGAATCGCCTGAATGATGTGCTCACTGCCCTGGGCTATACTGATCGGGTGAAAGCGGCCGAGGAGTTGGTTATTTCCCCTGAGCAACGCAAGGAGATCCTGGATAAGCTGGCCCAGGGCAAGATCACCGCTGACCAGGCAGCACGGCTGCTTAGGGGCAAATGACGGCTTGGTAGGGTGGCCTCAGGCCGGCGCACCAGGTCTAGTACAGGCAAGTACAGTTTGGCCAGACGGGGTGGGGGGATGAATGCGGAAGAACGATACGAGAGGACATTTCAGGTCGGCCAGCGGGCTGAGTTCTCGCTGGTAAACGTCCGGGGCCGCATCCAGGTCAGAGGTTGGGACAAGCCCGAGGTCCACATCACGGCGATCAAGCGGCTGGGGAGCTACCTGGGAGCACAGCGGGCCTACGAGGAGACCTGGGTGGAGATGGAGCAAAGCGGCTGTCGAGTGGCGGCCCGGACTGTCATGGGCGGCAAGGATAACATCTTCGGCTGGCTCGGCGTGAGCCGGACGCCACCGGAGGTGGATTACGAGGTCCAGGTGCCGGTTTGGAGCCAGGTATCTATACGAACAGTGGGCGGGCCCATGGAAGTGAGCGACATCAGCGGTGCAGTCTACGCCAAGTCCGTCAGCGGCGACGTGCAACTGGCCAACATCCAGGGAAGTGCCATCATCGACGCCGTCAGCGGCGTCACTACGGTGGAGAACCTCAAGGGGAACTTCGGGGCTAAACTGGTCAGCGGTGATGCAAAACTGGTGAACTGCCAGCTTTCGTCGCTGTGGGCCAAGGCGGTGAGCGCCAACGTCTCTGTCCAGACCAGCCTGAGCCCCCAGGGAGGCTATGCGGTCAACTCGGTGAGCGGGGACTTCCGGCTCGTCGTCCCCCGGGAGGCTCGTTGTTCCGTGAGGGCCAAGACGACCAGCGGGCGGGTATATTGCGACCTGCCCTGTCACAGGTGGTGGAAGGGGGCCGCGGCTTCTGGCAGGCGGTTATCAATGAGGGTGGGGCCTCGGTGGAATTGCGCTCGGTGTCAGGCAACTTGTTCATCGGTGGGGCGGAGATAGAATCCAGGCCTGCGGCCGAGCCAAGAATGGCTCCACCAGCCCCGGCCGGTGGCCCCGGTGATACGCCGGAGATGGTCATCTTGCGAGCGGTGGAGCGGGGAGAGCTGACCGTGGACCAGGCCCTGGCGAAGCTGGCCGAGCGTGACAAGGCGTGATCCCTCTGAGGCAGAAAGCTCAAGGTGAGTCCTAGTCGCTGAGATCACGATCCAGAGCCGCACAATAGTATAAATCGGCTCCTGATATTAAAGTGGAATAGAGCAAAGAGCGGTGAGGGCGGGCAACGTGGGCCAGGAAGAGGAGGGGGGAACGATGCTCTTTTGCCTGGCCTCGGACGGGTTCCCGATACCTTCATAAAGAAGCAAGGAGTGGGAGATGCTGGAGGACGAGAAGTTGCAGATCCTAAAGATGGTGGAGAAAGGGCAGATCAGCGCCGAGGACGGGGTAAAACTTCTGGGTGCCCTGGAGAGCCCAGCGGGTGCCGCTGACGTTAAATCCACCAGGGGGCGATGGTTCCGGGTGCGAGTCACTGATATGCGCACCGGAAAGCGCAAGGTAAACGTGAATATCCCGCTGGGCCTGGCGGAGATCGGGGCTAGAATGGGGGTGCGGTTCGGGGCCCACCGGGCTCCGGAACTCGGCGGCCTCGATCTGGACGAGATACTGGACGCCATCAAGAGCGGCACGGAGGGCAAGATCGTGGATGTGGAAGACGAGGAGCACGGGGAAAAAGTGGAGGTGTTCGTCGAGTAGAGAGAAGGGGATTCGGGTGCAAGAAGTAAAGGCCGGGAGCAGACAATGAGGAATATAGTCCTCAGGTGGCTGATCAATGCGGTGGCACTGTTCGTGGCGGCCCAGATCGTCCCCAGCGTGCGCTTTGCCGACGGCTTTCGTGTCATCTCCCTGGTGCCCAACGGCATCACCTTTGCCGGAGATTGGCTGACCATCGTCATCGTGGCAGCACTCTTCGGCCTGGTGAATGCCCTGATCCGGCCCCTGGTGATGTTCGCCACCTGCCTGGTGAACGTATTGACCCTGGGTCTCTTCACCCTGGTGGTGAACGCCGGCATGCTGCTTCTAACCAGTTGGCTGTCCGGGCAACTCAAACTGGGCTTCCACGTGGCCGGTTTCTCCGCGGCGCTCCTGGGCGCTATCGTCATCGGCGTGGTGAGCTATGCCCTGACCAGGGTCTTGGAATGATGCCGGAGATCAAAGCCCCTTTTCCCCATGCCAATAGGATTTCCAGGGGACAAACCCCAGCTTGCCGTAGAAGCCCAGCAGGGTGGTCCAGTCGATGACGGTGCGGCGCGCGCCCTGGGACTTCAGGTATTCCAGGGACCGGCAGAGGAGCGCCATGCCCAGCCCTCTTTTTCGCGAGCCCTCGGCGATGCCGATGGGGCCTAACCCACCGTAGTGCCTCCCAAGAAGAGGGGCCCAGTAGATGCAGGGACCGATCACCCGAGACCGGGGGGTGAAAACGTGACAGAAGCCGCTGATCCTGCCCGCCTCCCGCAGGAGCATCAGCTCCCGGCTGTCGCCGCCCAGCTCCAGGAAGCGCCTGGTCTCCCACCACCACCGCCCCGAGAACTCCCGTGCGA
The DNA here is from genome assembly GCA_016208345.1 of Chloroflexota bacterium. Lineage (GTDB taxonomy): Bacteria > Chloroflexota > DTOL01 > DTOL01 > JACQYG01 > JACQYG01. Next base: position 1,266 of record JACQYG010000182.1, on the reverse strand, counting down.
TGAACTCGAGTAGCCCCTGGGCCTCGCATTCCCGGCAAGGCCCGACCTCGACGTCATTCCCGAACTTGGAGAGGAGGCCTTCCACCGGGGCTGGCGTCTCGTAGTCGCCCAGGTCCCGGAGGAGGTCGTAGGAGACGCTTTCGTTGAAGGCGTAGCCGTGGGCCTGGAAGAAGGCCTGGGCCCCGGGAAGCGAAGTGGGTACCCCCGGGAAGAAGTGGTGAAAGCTCCCGCCCAGGACACTCAGCGCCGCTCCCTGGGCCTTCAGGTGTCCCTCCGCTTGAGCCAGTAGCCGGGTGCCTATACCCATCCTTTGGTGGCCTGGATCGACTACCAGGGCAGTGATCCAACCGGTCCCCCGGTAATGTTCGCAAGGTCCTTCGATGCCCCGCCAGACCTTGGCCAGGATAAAGCCGACGATGGCCCCGGCCTCCAGGGCGACGAAGGCATTGGAGGCCCTGAAGTTGGGGTCCCCGCTGGTTTGTTGGTGGAACAGCCTGCGTCGGAGTGGAAACCCTTGCCCTAGAACGCGGTTCCACAGGCGGACCACCTCGCCCGCTTGTGAATAGCGATAAGGCATTATCTGGGCCGGCATTTACGGATCCTCCACTGGCAGGGCCCCTCGGGGATTCCCGGTCACGGGGTGAGGCCATGCCCGATGGGATACAGGCCTGGGATCGAAACCGGGAGGCGGCCCCGGGGTGCTAACTCCCCAAACAGCGCCTGCACCACCGCCTCCACTGAGCATGGCGCATCGCCATAGGTCGCTAGGTAGGTTGGGGCCTGGGGGAATGCCATCAGGTCGTAGGGGCTACGCAGGGCCATGATGGCGGTGGGCTTGCCCAGGGCCAGGAGCTCGCGGACCAGGCGGCCTTGCTCGGGGTGCAAATTGGCGTTGCGGGTGGCAATGATTATTACGTCGCTTTCCCCGGCTACCTGCCGGGCCCGGGCTGCCTGGTCCGGCGGTGGAGGCGAGCTGAGGCTGACCGGGCGGACCAGCCCGTGGCGGTGCCTGATCTCTCTCGTTAGTAGCTCGGAGGTTTTTCGCATCTCTTCCGCCAGTGAAAAGCGCACCTGGGTGAACTCGATGAGTGCCAGAGTCATTCCGCCGTCCAGGCGAAGGGGGACGAGGCCTCGGTCGTCCCGCACCAGGGTGATGGAGGCCTGGGCGGTGCTGCGGGCGATCTCCAGATGTGCTTCCTCGGGAAATGCGGCCAGTTCCTGGAAGGATGCAGCGGGCAGGGCGTACCGGTATTTCATTGCCAATAC
>JACQYG010000181.1 GCA_016208345.1 Chloroflexota bacterium | reverse complement strand
TGACGAAGACGTCGTCGGCCGAGACCGCCTCCGCCGTCGGCACCGGTTTCTTCTCTAGCGAAGGAACGCCGCTGGCGTCGGCCTTTTCCGGCGGGCCAGGGACGATGGGGGGGCTTGGCGCTTTTACTAGTAAAGGTGATTCCGGTGGGGCCGGGCGCAGCCCCAGGTTGTAGGCCATCCGGTTGACCAGGTCCATGATGGAGAAGAAGATGTTCTCCGCCAGTGCGATCTTCTGGGGGCCTACCAGGGGGGACTCACGGAAGAACCAGATCAGCCGGGCGAAGACGGTTATCTCACCCTCATCCAGGGGTCGGTAGACCAGGAGCCCGTTGCCCTCCCGAACCTCGGCCGTGACCGGGTCGATCCAGGCGGTGTGTCGAGGCCCATCCTGGCGCCCGAACTCCACCAGGAGTAACCCCTTCTCCCATTTCAGGCTCACCTGTTCTTCCGGCTCGTTCAGGACGAAGGTCTTGCGAGCCTGGCCCTTCACATCCATCACCGTCACCGACTGGTAGTGGTCGTACACCCGGTCGGCCCAGGCTAACCATTGGCCCTGGCCGGCCAACCGCTCTTCGCCGCTATCGGGGGTTCGGGACAGATTCCAGAGGCCACGAAGGGAGACTCTGCGGTCATCGAGGCGCACCTCTGCGGCGTACACATCGGCCGGTACACCCGGCGACCGCGAGGCCAGGAAGATAACTGGGGTGTCGTCTCGCCTCTTTCCGGAACAGCCAGATGGAGGCCTCTCGTCGCGCGCAAAGCGTCGGCCAGAGCGCTCCACCGGAAGGCTGCCGGCGCCTCCACCGGCCGATAATCCACCGTACCGGGGTAGAGGAACAACCAGGCCACGAAGCCCACGGCCAGAGAAAGCGATAGCACCAGCAGGCGCCAACGCTCCCGAAGCCTTTTCAAAAGCCCACCCTCTTAAGCAGATGGCAGAGGGCTGCTATTCGCTATCAGCTATCTGCCAATTGGCTATCGCCCATAAGCCATCAGCTATCAGCTAAGTATAGCACTGGAGCCAGCAACCGGCAACCTCGTGTACAGGATCAGGACATATCGGACAAGCCAACGGCATAGAACTTCTCGCACAACTTCTGGTCAAAGAGCGAGGGGAGAGTATTGTCTGTTAACTGGAGTCAATCCGGAAACTATGCTGTCTCAAACTGAAGGACGCGTAGCTTCTCTGGCGTGGTGCGCGTACTCAAAGCCAGAATTTCGATACCAACGACACGCCCATTCTTGTCAAAATCCAGTATTACACCGGGCTGGACTTCCTCTGATTCAACGATAGCCGATTCGTCCAAGCGAAAATAAAGCGCATCATTTTCCTTGTCAATCTTTAGTCTCATTTCTTCCTCCCCAGGCGCCTGTCAAAGAAAACCGTCACTACCCGATTGGGTTGGACGTGTGGATTGACTACTACTCGCAAGAAACGACCTTCGTTCTCTGGGATAGCCTTGATGTAATGCGTGTTCAGATCTGTGCCCGTTTCCTTGCTATCAGGCGACTCTATCGTACGCCAAACCCACACTTCACGGATATTCCGCTCAATGAGCATGTCCTTGGCATGTATTGTAAGCTCTATGTCTGGCATGGTGCCCGTCTTTCGAACAGAGATTTCGCCGAACGGCATAGCCTGGCGACGTGCGCGCAGTGGATCAGCAATCCCGTTCGCGAGCAGGATCATACTTGGGCCGCCGACAACTTTTGGGAGCAGAAGGCGCATGTTCGCCAGCGGGGTGTTTACTGACGTGCCCATTGATTTCAATGGATTTTACAAGAGCAAGCACCAGCTTTCTATCGGTGTCGAGGGAATCTCTGGTTTTGTCTTGGGCAAAGTGCACAGCTTCCATGGCGGCGTCCAGCATATGATGCAGGCGTACAAGGTCACCCTTCTGCATACTGCACCTCAGCCGAGTTAAGCACGTCTTTCCGGAAATAACGGCTCAGGTCTTGCGGTGTTCTCAGATCAACCTTTCGTCCAAGGATTTCAGTCAACTCGATTTCCATTCCAGCCAATCGAATAAGTCCGGGTATATGGTCGGGGTCGAACTCCACAAGCAAATCAATATCGCTATCTGGCTTGAGATCCCCGCGCAGAACTGAGCCAAAAAGTGACAATCTACGAATGTGGTTTCGCTTGCAGAATTCGGCAATCTTTTCTCCGGGCAGATCGATGTTCGGTTTGCCCATCACTGCTCCTCCACCATCTTCTAACTTTCGATCCCTTGATCATCTGTCCAAAAAGTGCGGGACAAAAGAATGGCAGGCTGGCAACCGCACCTTCCCTTTATCTCTCCTGCAAGTGTCCGGCGTGTGTCTGGCCCTAACCACTCGCTAGACCAGTCTGACCGAAGCCACCCACAAGAGCACCTGGACCAAAGCGGCCATGATCACCAGAATGTAGGCAGCCACGGCCTCTCTCCTGGCGTGTACCGCCAGGGCACCGGCCAGGTTGGCGCCCAGCACCAGGCTGCCGATCAAGGGCAGCCAGAACACCTCGCTGCGCTCGCCCACCCGATTCACTTCCCCCAGGACGTTGAAATGAAGCGGCAACCGCTCCGGCAATCCGGAATAGCGCCAGCACATGTAGGCGTAAAGGGACAGATCGGCCAGGAGCCCCAGGGCGGCCCCGGCCAGAAGAGGCCGGTCCCGCCAGATTGCCAGGGCCCCCAGAGGCGAGGGCAGGAACTCCACCGCCGCAGTTGACGATTTGTCTCCCTGCCTCTCTAAGTGTAGCTCGTGCAGGAAAGAAGAGGGGTCTGCCGGGGACAGCACGTAGGAGGAATCAGCGGTAGACACCAACACCGAGTCCTTAGGAAAGAGCGTGTTGAAGAAGAGGGCCTTGCCCACGCCATCGATGCTTCCCTGGCCCACCCAATAGCCGGGCCAGCCCGAGCCCCAGAGCCTGATCCTGGCCGGGCCCAGCAGCCGGGCCTCGGTGATCAGGGCCACAGGGACAATGTGCCGAGAGCCCTGCCAGGCTATAGTCAGCCTCTCGCCATCCAGGGAAAAACGCAGGCTCAGGTAGCCGTACAGACGGTAGCAGTAGAGCGCCATCACCAGCACTGCCAGTGCAGCCAGCAAAGCCAGGACGAAGGAGTGGAGCGACACCGGCAGGTACCAGATCCGCACCACCAGGTAGCCGCCCAGGGCCAATAGGGCCAGGACCCACACGACCCCCACCACCAGCCCCAGGGACAGGCTGGGTTTCCACTCCATGCCAACCTCTCTACAGAGCCTTTGGCCGAGAGTGTACCAGCAAGCCACCTATCTGTCAAGGCGAAGGCCAACGCCGTCTTGCAGGCCAGTGGTTTTAGTATATAATGTTCAGCCAGAGGGATGTATATCAGAACACGATTCGCGTACACGCTCAATCTGGAAGGGTATGCGAACGTAGTTCGAATATAAACGAGTTGGGCGGCTGCTTGAGGAAAAAGGATGGAATACATTCCTAACGAGGCACTTACACCAGAACTGATTCCAGTCCCTGATGCCAGTTGGGACGTAATCCAGGACTTCGCTTTGTCTTTCCCGGGTTATACAATTCATGGATCATTCGACAAGTGTGCTGAGATCGCGAACGCTCAACGCCGCGAAACCCTCAGCGATCTTCGTACCTTTCTTTTCTTCGAGCAACGCCGGTGGCGGCACTTCGGACAAGTACCCGACAAGGAAGCCCTATCATACATTCGGTCTCTGGTCGAAGAAATCAGAGCGCGGGTAGTCGAGACTACCCGACAAAAGAAAATTGATATAGCAGATTATAAAGAAAAGTTGATAACTCAGTATTGGGTTTACCAAAAAGAGGTCTTTCCTGATGTTGAAAACCACTTTGAGCGGCCGTATGCTCCAATTGGACGACCACGACCACCCGTTTTTCACAAACACAAAGAGTGGGAGAACGTCATTACAAGACTGGGAGCCAGCCAAGAAGAAACTAGCCAGTTACTCGGTCTAGTACCTGAAGGGGAAAGACACAAATGGTTTCGTAGTATGAATAGTTCGCAGGCATTAGCCCAGAGCGTTTTTGGTAATTTGGCAGTATATGGTTTTTTGAGCAGCCTAACCGAATTATTGGACGATGATGAGATGGCGTTATTGGGCAAAGCTCAAGTCTTGCCTGACAACTTTGGTATGGAGTTCAAGGTAGATTACCTTGGGGAGCCACGCCCAACCAGTCTTGATGGATATATCGAGGGTGATTATCGAGTTGCGATTGAGTGCAAATTCACGGAATCGGAAGTTGGAACATGTTCGCGGCCACAATTAACGCCAGCAGATTCGAATTACGACAGTGAACACT
>JACQYG010000098.1 GCA_016208345.1 Chloroflexota bacterium | reverse complement strand
TAGAAGCCAGGATCAAACCCAGGTCATCGCACAAGACCAATTAACCACCGACACAATTCTGCAAAGAGGTGTTGGCATGAAGATCACCTTCTGGGGTGCTGCCCGGACCGTCACCGGTTCCATGCACCTGTTGGAGACGCCGGACAAGCGCATCCTGCTGGATTGCGGGCTATTTCAAGGACATCGCGCCGAGAGCATCGAGCGAAACACCCACTTTCCCTTCCGACCTGGCTCTATAGATCTCTTGATCCTCTCTCACGCCCACATCGATCACAGCGGCAACATCCCCAATCTGGTGGGCCAGGGATTTGATAAAGACATCTTGTGTACCTCGGCCACCGCTGACCTAGCCAGTGCCGTCTTGCGTGACAGCGGGCACATCCAGGAAGCTGACGCCGAGTACGTCAGCTTTCGAAGGAGCAAGAGCGGTCTGCCGCCGGTGGAGCCCTTATACACCGCCGCCGACGTGGAACGGGCGCTACCGCTGTTCAAAGGCGTGCCCTACGGTCAGTGGGTGAGCCTGGGAGACGCTGGCCGCCTGACGTTCCTGGACGCCGGTCACATCCTGGGCTCGGCCATAGTTTTGCTGGAGTATGCCCAGGACCGCAAGACGGTGAGACTGGCCTTCACCGGCGACCTTGGTCGTAAGAACCTGCCGATCATTCGCGACCCTACGCTTCTGGAGGATGCGGACTATCTCATCACCGAGAGCACCTACGGGGACCGCCTTCATGGCTCCATCGAGGAGACCGCCGATGACCTCAAGAGGGTGGTGAATGAGACCTTTGAGCGGAGGGGAAAGGTCCTGGTCCCGGCCTTCTCGGTGGGCCGTACCCAGGAAATCGTCTTAACCCTCCATTCGCTCCGGGAAGCCGGGAAGATGCCGGGCCTGCCGATCTACGTGGACAGCCCCCTGGCGCTGGAAGCCACGGAGGTCTTTCGCCGGCACCCTGAGTGCTTTGACCCGGAGACCAGCGGGTACATTGCCCGACACGAAGACCCATTTGGCTTCAAAAAGCTCCACTACATCCGCGATTCCCAGGAGTCAAAATCCCTCAACAGTCTTAAAGAGCCCTGTATCATCATCTCCGGCTCAGGTATGTGCGAGGCCGGCCGGATCCGGCACCACCTGGTCCATAACGTCGGCGACCTACGGAACACCGTGCTGATCGTAAGCTTCCAGGCGGAGAACACCCTGGGCCGCCGCCTGGTAGATGGGGAGAAGATCGTCCGCATCTTCGGCGAGGAGTATGAGGTCAGAGCCAGGGTGGAGGCGATTAACGGCTTCAGCGCTCACGCCGATCGCGACGATTTGCTGGGGTGGATCTCGCGGACCAAAGACAGCCTGAAAGGCGTCTACGTGGTCCACGGTGAGGAGGGGCCAGCCCGGGCCCTGGCCCAGGGAATACAGGAACTGGGGGTGCGTAACGTTCTGGTGCCCGAGCGTGGAGAGACAGTGAGCCTGTGAACCCCAGATGAGCATCACTGGCCCGGCTGAACCGAAGGCTCGCCAGACGGGACTCGGAGTTGCTCGGTGCCAAACTTGCTCAACACGGCAGCACCCAGGCCCGGTGTGATGAAGATCAGCCACAACAGCCAGCCCACGCAGTTCACGATGGGCACCAGGCTCACCAGCGAAAGCACCAGCGAAATCGCCAGGACACCCACTGTAGCTGCTATCGGCATAGTGGAGCCGGAGACCTTGAACGCCGCCAATATACTCTCTCCAGCCATGGCCCCCACCGCAGTGATGCCGAGCAACCCGGCGATGACCACCGCTGCCCACATCGCCAGTGCGCCCAGCCCCAACAAACAAATGGTCAAAAGCATCACCGGTATGGTCAGGACAATGGCCAGGAAGATGGTAGCTAAGCCGACGAGCGCGCTGGGCACGGCCTGGGCGGCCACGGTGTCTCTCACCACCTGGACCTGCCTTGGGAACAGGGCCGCCACCAGGAAAGCCAGGGCCGCCAACACCAGGGCGGAGAGAAGGCCCTTGATCAAGCCCAACATGAAGCCAATCACCGCTTCCCAACCCCGATAGACGGCCATAGTCGGCAGCGTGGCGAATGGAATATCGGGCTTGATCCTAGGCACTGTTGGTAGCGGTGTGGGCCAGACCCGGGTCACGGACTCCAGGGGCCATACCGTGCTTCCCCGGACTTTTGCCTCCTCTTCCCTGGTCACCACTCCACCGAAAGCCACCAGGTCTCGGTGCAGAACGGCAGTGGATTGGAGGTCCACGTTTCCGCCAAAGGCCACCACATCACCGTATACCTCGCCGGAGATCGAGACGTTTCCGCCAAAGGCCACCACATCCCGCAAGACCTTGCCCCGAACGTCGACCATGCCGCCAAAGGCCACCACGCTGCCATTAACCACCTCGTTGGCTGTCACATTCACGTCGCGGCCGAAAGCTACCACATCTCCGGACTGGGAAAACAACACCCTGTCCCCCTCCTGAGGGGCACAGCCAGCCAGAAGAAGCGCTAAGAGCACGAGCAAAAACACGGTTCTTTTCATTGCCTGGACCTCCTATAGAATCGTTGGCTAGGCCGCGCGCCGCCAAGCAGAGTATCTTGTTACGAGCCTCAACCAGAGCCCCAAAACCAGTACGGACAACCCGGATAGACTGACCAGGCCAGCCACCGTGGTGGGCGCAAGCAACTCCGAAAGCAGCGACCGACCGGTCAGCGTGAGTGCATCGGCTACCGCCAGGGCCACCCCCGCCGACTTCAAGGCACTCAGCCCCAGGTACCAGACTGTGTCCATCTGCCAGTAAACGCTGATGGCAGCAAAAACGACCCACGCGGCAGAAGAAACCACGGCCAGGGCACTGGCACCGAGAATGGCCCAGCCAGGCACCCTGACTGCCGGTAAGGCGAAACCCTGGTAGAGAGAAATCCGCCGCATGACTTCTGGCACGAAATCACCGGACAGTGCAACTAAGGGCGCTTCACGCAGACGCCGGTCAATATGCTGCAAGGCCTGCCAATGCTCCCAACAGGTGCTGCAACGGGCCAGGTGGTTCTCTAAGGCCGCGCTCTCCTCGGAGCTTAGGAGGCCATCCAGGTGCAGTGACATGAGTTTGCTAACATTCCGACAAGACACCGTCTCCCTCTTCCTTCCGGTTGACCGCCTGGACCAGCCCCTGCGCCATGGCTGGGGTAGCTCGACCGCCGCGCATTTTTTCGGCCAGCATCTCCCTGGCCCGGTGCAAGCGGGTCTTAAGTGCGCTCTCCGATATCCTGGTTACGGCCATAATCTCCTCATACGACAGGTCTTGCCAGTAGCGAAGGATCAGTACCAGGCGATAGTTTTCCGGCAGCAGCATCAGCGCCCGCTGTAACTCCCGGCCCTCCTCGTTGTTCAAGGCACGTTCCTCTGGATCCAGGGCGCCATGGTCCTGAGAGTCCCTTCCCGTAAGGCTTTCCAGGGTGGACCACGAGAATCGCCGGCGCCGCAATTGGTCAATGCAATAGTGAGCAGCTATCGAGAACAGCCAGGTGGAGAACCTTTTCGCTGGATCGTAGGTCTTTAGTTGCAAATAGGCACGTAAGAAGGCCTCCTGGGCAGCGTCTTCGGCCTCCGCCGCGTTGCCTAACATGCGGTAACTTAGATTGTAGACTGGAACCTGATAGGCTTCCACCAAAGCCGCAAAGGCTTGCTGATCACCAGCCAACGCCCTGGTGACCAGGGCACCCTCATCCATATTCCCCCTCGCATTCGCTTATACGTATTATACCGCAAATGGTTGCAAGGAGAAGCAGGCTGCGATCCACAAATGGGGGACCCTGGATAGCCTATGTTTTCCAACGTCAGGGAGCGCCAAGGCCTTCGGCCCGCTGCAGTTGGGTTTAAACCGGGTGCAGATACAAGAGAGGGCAAAATGGTCATTGCATCGAGCGGCCCTTGCTTCCAGGGCTTTTTTTGCTATACTGGTGCCATGAGCAAGTCCCTCTCTCTCGTCTACGTCTTTCTCCTGGTCATCGGCTCGGCCTTGTCTGCACCGCGTCTCCAGGCCTCCGAGGCCAGGACCAGCTACGACCTTCAGATCTCGCTGGACTATGCCACGGCCTCGCTTCAGGTCGTGGAGAAGGTCACCTACTACAATCGTACCGGGCAGAGCCTTTCCTCCCTGGTTTTCAACGTCACTCCCGCTCACTACCAGGCCTTCCGTCTCCAGAGGATTTCCATCGCCAGCAAGGAAATCCCCTACAAGTTGCAGGGCGTAGTATTGGAAGCGGCCTTACCTGAGCCCTTGCAAACGGAGGCCCAGGTCACAGTGGAGATGGTTTTCACCCTGGTCGTGCCACCGCGCCAGGGACGCTTTGGCGTTGGCAATGGCATCATTGCCCTGGGCAACTGGTATCCGGTCCTGGCCGTCTTCCACGGTGACTGGGATCGCCATCAGTACGTGGAAATTGGCGACGCCTTCTACACCGAGGTGGCTGACTACCGGGTGACCTTGTGGTCTTCAGAGCCGGTAGCGGTGGCCCACAGCGGCACCCAGGTCAGCCATGAGGGTAACCAGTGGGTCTTCCTTGCGGAAAAGGTCCGCGACTTTGCCCTGGCGATCGGCAAGCACTATCAATCTGCCTCGCAGGAGGTCGATGGGACTATTGTGACCTCTTACTTTTTGCCCGAGCACCGGGCCGGCGGCGAGCTGGCACTCCGGGCGGCCGCCGAGAGCCTGCGCTGGTTCGGTTCCACCCTGGGGCGATACCCGTACCCGAGTCTGGGGGTGGCTGAGATCTATGCCCCCACCTGGACCGGCTCCGGGCAGGAGTATCCCAACCTGGTCTTCGTCGCCAGCGGTCCCTACGCCAATCCCGGGGGGATGGGTGACTACCTGAGCTAC
>JACQYG010000200.1 GCA_016208345.1 Chloroflexota bacterium | reverse complement strand
GTCTCGCCCGAGTGGGCCATGGCCAGGGTGATATCAGTGATCTCCCGCTCCTCAATGCCCCTGAGCACCACCGCCATGAGCCAGGCCGAGACCTGATAATCGGGAATCTCCCCCCGAGTGAATCCCTTGATGACGTATTCGATCTCTTCACCATTCAGCGCCAACCCCTCCCGCTTCTTGGCGATGAGGTCAACCATGCGCATGGCTACTCTCCCGTCCCTGGCCCGCCCTTCGCCTGGGCCGAGCTACTCCGCCTTGTCCTCCGGCCCCAGCTCGCGTACCAAGAGCTTGATCAGGTCCGTGCGGCTTACGATTCCCACCAGCCGGCCGTCCTCCACCACCGGTATTGGGTTCACCCGTTTCTCCACCATCAGTGTGGCCACGTCCTCCACCTCCGCCTCGGGGCCCACGGTGATCACGTTCTGAGTCATGATGTCTTTGGCCGTGGTGCCCAGGGCCCGTCGCAGCTCCTCTCCGAAGTGCTGGGGGCTCTCCAGGTAGAACGTGCTGTCCAGAAGCCTGATATAGGTCGGGAAGTGCAGGCGCGCATTCCGGACGATCATATCCAGCTCGGTGACGATGCCGACCACCGCCTTGGAATCGTCGATCACCGGAACGCCGCTGACCTGTCTTTCCAGCATGAGCCTGGCGATCTCATTTACCCTGGTCTCGGGCCCCACGCTGACCACCTCGGTGGCCATGATCTCTTTGACCTTCATCTCCAATTCTCCTCGCCCACCTCGCTGTGCCCGCTATTATACAACCTGACCCTGGACTTTGCAAAAAACCGGCGGCAGCTCCATGCCTTGCGCGATCAAAGGAATTGGGATACAATGTGCTCGAGCAACCACACCGCTTGTAAGAGGAGCCCTTTCGGATGAAAGCCGTGGTGATGGCGGGCGGCGAGGGGTCGCGCTTGCGGCCACTGACCCTGGCCCGGCCCAAGCCCATGGTGCCGGTGGTCAACAAGCCGGTGATCAGCCACATCCTGGACCTTCTGAAGAGACACGGCATCACCGAGATAGTGATCACGCTGCAATACCTGGCCAACGTGATCCAGGACTACTTCGGCGACGGCGAGGCCCTGGGGATGCGCATCCACTACTCGGTGGAGGAGACGCCCCTGGGCACCGCAGGCAGCGTGAAGAATGCCCAGGAGTATCTGGACGAGACCTTCCTGGTCATCTCCGGAGACGCCCTCACCGACATCAACCTGTCAGAGGTCATCGAGTTTCACAAGGCCAAGCACGCCCTGGCTACCCTGACCCTCTATCGGGTTCCCAACCCACTGGAATACGGGGTGGTGATCACCGACGCCGAGGGGCGCATCCGCCAGTTCCTGGAGAAGCCCTCCTGGGGCGAGGTCTTCTCCGACACCATCAATACCGGGATATACGTGTTAGAGCCCCAGGTGCTCAGCTACTTTGAGCTGGGCCGGCCCTTCGACTTCAGCCAGGATCTGTTCCCGCTCCTGCTCAAGAATAACGATCCCCTGTACGGCTACGTGGCCCCGGGATATTGGTGCGATGTGGGAAATCTCCAGGAGTACGTTCAGGCCAATGCCGACATTCTGGCTGGCCGGGTCAAGGTGGAGCCCATAGGCCAGCATCTGGGGGGCGGGATCTGGTGCGAGGAGGACGTGGAGATCGCACCGGATGCCCAGCTCTATGGACCGATTTATCTGGGCCGTGGCTGCAAGATTAAGGGGGGCGTGATCGTCCGTGGCCCCAGTGTGTTCCGGGAGTACGTCATCCTGGACTCCCGGGCCAACGTGGAGCGCAGCATCGTTTGGCGCAACTCCTACATCGGCGAAGGGGCCGAGGTGCGCGGTGCCATCATCTGCCGCCAGTGCACGGTAAAGGGCAATTCGGTGGTCTTCGAGGGCGCGGTGTTGGGCGACGGCGGCGTGGTGGGCCAGGGCGCCATCATCCACCCCAATGTCAAGATCTGGCCGGACAAGGAGATAGAGCCCGGGGCCATCGTCAAAACCAGCATCATCTGGGGCTCCCAGGGCCGCCGGGTGCTCTTCGGGCGCTACGGGGTCACCGGCCTGGTGAACGTGGACCTGACGCCAGAGTTCGCCGCCAAGCTGGGCGCCTCCTATGGTTCAACCCTGCCGAAGGGCGCCACGGTGACCATGAACCGGGACCCCCACCGCACCCCCCGCATGATCAAGAGGGCCATGATCTCCGGGCTACCGTCCGCTGGCATCAATGTTTGGGACGTCCGGGCCGTGCCCATCCCGGTGGCCCGCTACATCACCAGGGCCAGCGGTGCCGCCGGAGGCGTCCACGTGCGGCTCTCACCTTTCGACAGTCGCACTGTAGACATCAAGTTCTTTGACCGGCGGGGCATGGATGTGGACCGGAACGTGGAGCGCAAGGTCGAGAACTCCTTCTTCCGCGAGGACTTCCGCCGGGTGTATCTCGACGACATCGGCACCATCGCCGAGCCAGGACAGGTTATCGAGCGCTACATCCAAGGCTTCATGGAGGCCATCGACGTGGAGGCGGTGCGCCGGGCCGCTTTCCGGATCGTGGTGGACTACGCCCACGCCACCACCTCCCTGGTGCTGCCACACATATTGAACAAACTGGGCTGCCAGGTAGTGGCCATCAACGCCGCCATCGATGAGACCAAGATGTCCATCCCCACTCAGGAGATGGAGGATGGCATCCGCCAGCTTTCGGTCATCTGCCAACCCCTGCAGGCAGACCTGGGGGTGAGGCTGGACGTGGGCGGCGAGAGGATCTTCCTGGTGGATGACCAGGGCCAGATCTTGCCCGGGATCACCAGCCTGGCCGCCGTGGCCTCCCTGGTCCTGCAGGCCAGGGAGGGCGCGCAGATCGCCGTCCCCATCACACAACCTCGCATCTTTGAGAGCCTGGCCTCCCGACACGGAGGCAGCGTCATCGGCATCAAGGCCGGGGCCCAGGCTCTGATGGTTGCCGCCACCAAGGAGGGGGTGGCTTTGGCCGGAGATGGGTACGGCAGCTTCGTCTTTCCGCAGTTTCAGCCGGTGGTGGACGGCCTCATGGCCATCGCCAAGATCCTGGAACTCTTGGCCACCCAAAAGGTAGCGCTGTCAGAGGTGGTGCGCTCCTTGCCTTCTTATTACATCGCCCGGGCCAAGGTCCCATGCCCCTGGGAGATGAAGGGCAGGGTGATGCGTTTGCTCAGCGAACAATATAAAGAGGCAAAGACACGACAGATCGATGGGATCCGCCTGGACCTGGGCGAGGAGTGGGTACTGGTACTCCCCGATGCCGATCGGCCGCTCTTCCAGGTCTTTGCCGAATCCTCCACGCCAGAACAGGCCAGTGGCCTGGCCGAGAAATATGCGCAGGTGGTGAGGGCGCTGCAACAATAGACGAGCGATGGATTGATCAATGGCGGAGTCAACGAATCAACCGGTTGATGAGTAAATGGAACTGACACGCCGAGATTTCTTGAAGATGGTCTCCTATGCTGGTGGGTCCCTCTACGGCGCCGGGTGGCTTCGCGGCACCCGGGCCCTGTGGGCCGGGCCGTCCTATCCGGACCTGGTCGTAGCGCAGCAGGGCTCCCCCGCGGAGATGACCCGGGCCGCCGTGCAGGCCCTGGGAGGCATCGAGCGCTTTGTGAAGCCGGGCCAGAAGGTGGTCATCAAGGCCAACTTCTCCTGGGCCAACCCGCCCAAACTGGCCACCTCCACCAACCCGGAGGTGGTAGCGGCGCTGGTACAGCTCTGCAAGCAGGCTGGCGCCCGGAGGACAGTGGTCTTGGATCACGTCATAGATGGCCTGGAGGCCTGCCTCAGGGAGACCGAGATGCGGGCCGCCGTGCTGGCGGCCGGAGGCGAGATCCGCGGCTATCAGGAGGAGGCCAGCCAATACCAGGAGACCAACCTTGAGCCCGGGGTGCCCCTGAGGTCCGTTCAGGTCTTGAAGGAGGTCAAAGAGGCCGACGTCTTGATCAACGTTCCTATTGCCAAGCACCACAGCTCTACCCGGCTCACGCTCAGCATGAAGAACCTGATGGGTGTCATCCGCGACCGGGGCGCCTTTCACGCCCGCGACCTGAGCGGGCTCATCGCCGAGTTGAGCCGGGTGGTGAGGCCCAACCTGATTCTGATCGACGCCGTAAGGATCCTTATGGACGGAGGGCCGGAGAACCGCAGCGGGACGGCCCCCGTTGCCCAGGCCAACAAGGTCATCGCCAGCACCGACCCGGTGGCGGCCGACTCCTACGCCGCCACTCTCTTCCCCAAGGTCCTCGAGGGCAAAAACGTCTCCCATATCCTGAAGGCCTATCAGTTAAGGGTTGGCGAGATCGACATCAACAAACTCCAGATCATGCTGGTAAATGCTCAGGAGGTTGCACCGCCACCGGTGACCTCACCGCCGGCAGGAAAGGCGCCATCCCCGGGCGATGAAGGTCTGGCCGCTCCCCCGGGGACAACCACCGCCATCGGCACGCCAGACCTGGGCGTCTACCGGGGCTACGTGTACGTCCCGGCCGCCGGGATCCTGGCTGGCCTGGGGCTCATCATCGCCCGAAGGATATGGCTTAGCCGGCCGAAACGCCTTGCCAACCCGGGCGAAAACGTGTAAAATAATCCGGTTATCTGCTTGGCCTGGAGGATTGTCACGTCTATGCCCATCTACGAATACGAATGCCAGACCTGCGGGATCAGGTTTGAGAAGAAACAGAGGGTTCACGACCAGCCGCTGAGGTACTGCCCTGAGTGCGGCAATCAGGTGCGCAAGGTGCTACACCCGGTGGGCATCGTATTCAAGGGCTCCGGGTTCTATTCCACCGACTACAACCGGCCCAAGGACAGCCTGGTTGAGGGCCCCTCCGCCGAAGGGGCCGGGAAGAGGCCGGCAACAAAAGCCAAAGGCACGACCAGCACAGCCGAAGGGGGAAAAGAGGAGAAGTAACGCCTTCTCCCGTTCACCATGCGGGCGGTGATCCAGCGCGTTTCCAGCGCCTCGGTGAAGGCCAACGGCACAAGCCTGGGCGCCATTGGCCCTGGGCTGGTCGTCTTCCTGGGCATCGGTCAGGGCGACGGCGCCCGCGAGGCTGAGACCCTGGCCCAGAAGATAGCGGACCTGCGCATCTTTTCCGATGCCCACGGTCGTTTTAACCTCTCTGCCCAGGACGTGGGAGCCCAGATGCTGGTGGTGTCACAGTTCACCCTGTACGCCGACTGCCGCCGAGGACGCCGGCCCAGCTTCGCCCAAGCGGCCTCGCCGGAGGAGGCCGCCCCCTTGGTAGAACACTTCGTGGAGTGCCTGCGGGGAAAAGGGCTCACCGTAGCCACCGGAAGGTTTCAGGCCACGATGTCGGTGGAGATACACAACGAAGGGCCGGTAACCCTGGTATTGGACTCTGAGTTGTGGAGACAGAGCAGAAGAGCACCGGTGGCCCACTGGCTCCACCCGGGCCGGCCACGGGCTTCGGGCAAAAGACCATCCTGAAAACAGGCGCCCGAGATCACAGAGGGGGCTGCGAATGTCCTTCCTGGTGAGCCTCAACTGGCTTGACGTCTTGATCGTGGCGCTTCTCTTCCTGGGGGTGGCCGTCGGTTTCTTTCAGGGGCTGGTGCGCCAGCTTTTGGGCTTGCTGACCTTCTATATCAGCCTGGTCCTGGCCACCCAGTACCACCTGGTCGTGACCCGATGGCTGGGCCAATTCTTCCCACAGGCCTTGCCCGCGGCCTTGCAGACCATTGCCTTCCTCTTGGTGTTCCTGGCCGCCCTGGTAGCCATCGGTTGGTTGGCCAGCGACCTGTTCGGCCAGACCAGGCTCAGGATACTGGGGATCATGGATGAACTATTGGGGGGTGCCGTGAGCCTGGCGATCACCAGCTTCGCCATGGCGGTGGGCCTGCTGCTCTTGCGCTTCATCCTGCAGGTGCCCTGGACCGAGTATGAGTCCACGCGTCTTGCCTGGCTCATCACCCTTCAAGATTCCACCTTGGCCCAGAGCCTGCTGGCCATGCTGCCCAGCTTCTACCAGTTAATCCGGATCTGGGTCCCCGCCGGCCTCCCTGTCTTCTTCATGATGTGACCGTTGAATCCAAAAACCCTTCAAGTACTGGAATTTGGCAAAGTCCGCCAGGCCCTGGCCGCTTTGACCGCCTTTCCACCCAGCCGCGAGCTTGCCCTGACGCTGGAGCCCAGCCGGGACCTTGAACTGGTCCAGCGACGGCTGCGTGGCACCAGCGAGGCAGTCCGTCTCCTGGAGCTGAACCCCTCGGCCTCCATAGGTGGGGCCAGGGATATCCGCGAGAAGGTCAGGGCTGCCACCATCGGGTCCACCTTGGAACCTCAGGACTTCCTCGACATCCTGGGGACATTGCAAAGTGGCCGATCGCTGTGCACTATCCTGGGAAAACATCGTGCCCATCTGCCGGTGCTGACAGACATCGTCTCCCGGTTTATGCCATGTCCCAGGCTGGAAAAGGAGGTCGCTCGCTGCATCAACGACCGCGGCGAGGTGGTGGACGAGGCCAGCCCCGCCCTGGGTCGCCTCCGCCGCGAGCTACGCACCACCCATGCCCGGCTTCTGGACAAGCTCAACGAAATGGTGACCTCCCCCGACCTGGCTCATGTGCTCCAGGAAACCATCGTCACCTTGCGGGGCGACCGGTACGTGATCCCCATCAAGGCCGAGTTCAAGGGGCATTTTCGGGGCATAGTGCACGACCAGTCCGCCAGCGGCGCCACCCTGTTCATGGAGCCCCTGGCCACCCTCGATCTCAACAACCGTTGGCGCCAGCTACAACTGGAGGAGAGGGAGGAGCTAGCCCGGATCCTGCGTCGGTTGTCGGCTCTGGCCGCCGACCACTCGGAGCCCCTCCTGGCCACCGTGGTCGCCCTGGCGGAGTTCGACCTGGCCCTGGCAAAGGCCCGTTACAGCGGCCAGTTGCGGGGGATAGAGCCAAAGCTTGGGATCAGGGAGGGGGAAGAGAGCCCCGCCAGGGCGGAGAAGGCGACGCCAGGCCCTTCTAAGACCAGCCACGGCTTTCCCTTGATCCTTAAGAACGCCCGGCATCCATTGCTCGCTGGAGAGGTGGTGCCCATAAGCCTGCACCTTGGGCGGGATTTCCTGGGCCTAGTGATCACCGGCCCGAACACCGGCGGAAAGACGGTGGCCCTCAAAACAGTGGGCCTTCTGGCCCTGATGTGCCAGGCCGGCCTGCACATCCCGGCCGATGAAGGATCCCAACTCCCCGTCTTTCGGGGCATCTACGCCGATATCGGCGACGAACAGAGCATCGAACAAAGCCTGTCCACCTTTTCGGCGCACCTGACCAACATCGTGGAGATCCTGGCCAAGGCCGACGGAGGATCCCTGGTGCTGCTGGACGAGCTGGGCGCCGGCACCGACCCCGCCGAGGGCTCAGCCCTGGCCCAGGCTATGCTGGGCTCCTTGCTGGAACGGCGCGCCATGACCATGGTCGCCACCCACTACCCTGAGCTGAAGGCCTTTGCCTATTTGAACCCCCTGGCGGAGAACGCCTCGGTGGAATTCGATGTGGAAACGCTCTCCCCCACCTATCGTTTGCGCCTTGGCTTACCTGGCCAGAGCAATGCCTTGAGCATTGCCACCAGGCTGGGGCTCGATCCGGACATCGTGGCCAGGGCCCAGGGTCTCTTGTCGCCCAGCCAGGTTCAGGTGGAAGGCCTCCTGGCCGAGATCCGTAGGGAGCGGGATCAGGCTGCCCAGGACCGCCAGGCGGCGCAAGGGGCCCTGGGCGAAACGGAGTCCATAAAAGCCCTCTGGGAACAAAAATTGGCCCAACTGGAAAGCGCCAGGGATGAGATCCTGGAGAGCGCCAGGGATCAGGCCCTGGCGGAGCTCCAGGCCTTTCGCCAGCGGCTCAGGCGTCTGGCCGCCGAGGTCGAAGCGGGTCCCTCTGCCCGAGAGGGGCTGGACGCGCGGCTCCGGGAGCTCAGCCAACTGGAGCAAGAGCTGAAGGCGAAGGCAATCGACCGAGCGGCTCCTGCCGAGCCCAGCAGGATCAGGCCGGGCGATGCGGTATTGGTTAAAAGCCTGGGGCAGGTGGGCCGGGTGCTGGCCATTGGCGGAGAACCAGAAGAGGCCGACGTCCAGCTCGGCACCTTCAAACTAAAGACGGCGGTGTCGGACCTGGAGCCTACCGAACAACCGGCGGTTGGGGAGAGGATCCCTACGCCAGCTCCAGCAACCCGGGAGGCCCCGGTTGCTCCACCCCCGGACCTGGACCTGCGGGGATGGCGGGCCGAGGAGATAGCGCTGGCCCTGGATAGACACCTGAATGACGCTTACCTGGCCGGCCTGCCCTACGTCCGGATCATCCACGGCAAAGGTACTGGCGCGCTGCGTCAGGCGGTGAGGGAGCTCTTGGGAAACCATCCCCTGGTCAAGTCTTTCCAGGACGCCGAACCAAGGCAAGGCGGAGAGGGCGTTACCGTGGTTGTGTTGAGTGAATGAGGTACTTTTTGGCTATTGTTTTGCCGAAGACAATAGATTATAATATATTTTATTAATGCCGGTCACCGGCGGTGGAGCGATGGGAACAACACGTCCAGCAGCCGGTAAGAAGCGCAAGACCCCCGGTCGCCTGAGAGAACCGCCCGGTGTGCCCAATAACCCCCTGAGGTGCGGGCGGTTGACCCTGGACCAGGAACAACAGATCATCGCCAGGGATGGAGAACCCCTGAGGTTGACTTCCAAGGAATATCAGCTCCTGTCCACGCTAATGGTCCACTCCGGGGAAGTGTTGTCTCGCAAGTTCCTGATCAAAGAGATCTGGGAAACCGACTACATGGGAGACACCCGGATGTTAGACGTGCACATCCGGTGGATTCGCGAGAAGATCGAGGACGATCCCAGTTCCCCGGCCTATCTTCGAACAGTGCGCGGTGTGGGCTATCGCTTTGAGGCCCCACCGACCTGACCGCGGTCATGGAGAACGGGTTAAAAGTCATCAGGGGGGTCGCTGTTGGTGGCCCCTCCCTATCTCAACCTTGATGGTAGTTGTCCTCCATCCGCGCTGAGCACGATCACCCCCACCAGGACGAACCCTGCCCCGATTAACTGCACCGGTTCCAACCGCTCGCCCAGAAAGGTATAGGCCATAATTATGGACGCCATGGGCTCCAGTGTGGCCACCAATGAGGCCCGGGCGGCGCCGATGGAGCGAATCCCCTGCAGATACAGGAGAATGGCGCCCACGGTGGGCACCACGGCCATGGCTAGAACCAGGAGAAAAAGCCTTTCCTCCAGGCCGCCGGTCAACCACCCGAAGGGTGGCGAGAGCAACAGGATCGGCAGATAGCCAAAGGTGATCACATAGGTATTCACCACCAAAGGGTCATGTTTGTGGACTCCCCTCTGCACGGCCAGGGTGTAGGCGGCGTAGATGGTCCCGGCGGTCAGGCTCAGGGCCACCCCCTTCCAATTGACTGTGGAAGCCGATAATTCGTAGGTCTTGGTCACCAGGAGCACGCCAGTGAAGCTAGATAGCAAGGTGAAGAGGCGTCGACGCGTCAACTGTTCTCGCCAAAAGACGATCGAAAAGAGATTGACCAGCACCGGGTAGGTGTAGAACAGCACTGCCATGAGCGAGGCGGGGACGAGCCTGAGGCCGTAGAAATAGGCGATGGAATTGAACCCCAGGCCCATCGAACCCACCACGGCAAAGTAGGCTAAACCTCTCCAGCCAACGGCCAAAGAGGAACGGCAGGCAGTAAGCGCCACCATCCAGATCAGGATAAAGGCCACGAAAAGCCGGAGCGACAGGAGGGCCAGGGGATTGGGGAAAAAGCCGTAGGCGATCTTAACCAGTATGGGGAGAGTTCCGAAGCAGAGGGCGGAAAGGGCCACATAGGCATAGCCTGAGAAGCCGGTGCGCAAGCTCAAAATCTCCAGCCTTGATGGAAAAAGTTTGCCTCGAGGTCAGGGCAAAGATAGAATGAGCCGAAAAAGCCGTGCCCGTGCTCGTGTGTTGGGCCTGGGGCTGAGCCCTGGGCCC